>CAMBGO010000096.1 GCA_945866165.1 Chitinophaga pinensis
TTTATAAAAATTGCAAATGAGGGCTTTATTATGTCTAAGAATTCATTTGACATTTTTTTACCATCCAACGGTAAATAAAAAATTATGTCAGCATTTTTGTAGTTTTTTCTTACCTCATAGCCCGAGGGTGAAAAAAAGGTAAGCAGTATGCTGTAGTTCGGATATTGCAATTTGATTTCTTCAAGTAAACTTCTTCCCTGCTCAAATTCTCCTAATGAGGCTGCATGAAACCATATCAAAGGCTCTGTAATTTGGCTCCTAGCATCCTTTATTCTTTCTAATATATCCTGCCTTCCCTTCCTCCAATTTCTTGCCTTTGGATTCCATAGAGATGCAATGGAAATGGAGAATTTGAACAGAATTAAAAAAAAATTATAAAAAAAAAGCATCGTGGTTTGCATTTTCGCATCAAAATTACGATGTTATGTAGACTGCACTTCATTTTTCTTACCTTCGCTAGAATATTCAAAGGTTATGGTTCCAATCCAAATGGTGGATTTAAAAAGGCAATATGCAGCAATTAAAAGTGAAGTAGATCAGGCTGTTATAGAAGTAATGAACAATACGGCTTTTATAAATGGGAAAGCCGTTACAGATTTTACAACATCCCTTTCAAGGTATCTTAATATTCCCCACGTAATCCCTTGTGCAAATGGGACTGATGCCCTCCAAATTGCCATGATGGCATTGGGGCTCGAGCCTGGAGATGAGGTTATCACTCCCTCCTTTACATATATCGCAACCACAGAAGTGATTGCACTGCTCCGGTTAAAGCCAGTTTTTGTTGATGTTGACCCAATAACTTTTTGTATTGATCCAGCTTCAATCCGAAAAGCAATAACAACTAAAACAAAGGCCATTGTGCCTGTTCACCTATACGGGCAAGCAGCTCCTATGGAAGAAATAATGTTAATCGCAAAAGAGTTTGGATTGTATGTAATTGAAGACAATGCCCAAGCCATCGGAGCAAGCATACACTATAGCGATGGCAGTGTTCATTTAACCGGAACAATAGGTGATATTGGATGCACCTCTTTTTTCCCATCCAAAAACCTGGGTGCATTTGGAGATGGTGGTGCAATATTTACCCAAAATGCAGAATTAGCAGATAAAATAAGGATGATTGCAAATCATGGACAAAGTAAAAGATATTACCATGATATCGTTGGTTGTAATTCTAGGCTTGATAGTATGCAAGCTGCTGTCCTGAATGTAAAATTGAAGTTCTTAGATCAATATAATCAGTCGCGCAGAAATGCCGCAACGCAATATAGCAGGGCTTTTGAAAACAATCCCAAGATTACAACACCAGCCACATCAGCATGCAATACGCATGTTTTTCACCAATACACATTGGTTTTGAATGGAGTTGATAGGGATGGCCTTGTTTCTTACCTTGCTGAAAAGCAGGTTCCTGCTATGATTTACTATCCTGTGCCAGCCCACCGCCAGCAAATGTTTACCTTCTTGAACTTGCCTGATGTTAATTTGCCGGTAACTGATTGGTTAACTGAAAAGGTGGTGTCATTGCCAATTCATACCGAGTTGGATGCAGACCAACTTGACTATATAACTCATCATGTATTAGAGTACATAAATAAATGAAAACACCATGAAAATTGCAGTTATTGGAACTGGGTATGTAGGACTTGTTACAGGTACCTGTTTTGCAGAGACTGGAAATGATGTTACCTGTGTTGATATTGATCAATCAAAGGTTGATCGCTTAAATGAAGGAGAAATCACGATTTATGAACCTGGCCTGGAAAAATTATTTCTCCGAAATGTGAAGGAAGGTAGGTTGCATTTCACATCTGATTTAAAATCTGGAATTGAAGGGGCTAAAATTCTTTTTTTAGCATTGCCAACCCCCCCCGGTGAGGACGGGTCTGCTGATTTGAAATATATCCTTGGTGTTGCAAATGATCTTGGTGAGTTGATAAAAGATTATGTAGTAGTAGTTGATAAAAGTACTGTCCCTGTTGGAACTGCAGAGAAAGTATATAGTGCTATTTCTAAATCCTCCTCTGTAGAATTTGATGTTGTATCCAATCCTGAATTTTTGCGTGAGGGAGTTGCTGTGGAAGATTTTATGAAACCTGATAGGGTTGTTATTGGCACATCATCTGAAAAAGCAAAAAAATTGATGAATGAGTTATATGCTCCATTTGTTAGATCGGGCAATCCATTAATTTTTATGGATATCCGTTCTGCTGAATTGACAAAATATGCTGCAAACTCTTTTTTGGCAACAAAAATTTCTTTCATGAATGAAATCGCACAACTTTGTGAAAGACTAGGTGCTGATGTGGATATGGTTAGACTAGGTATTGGCAGTGATGCAAGAATTGGGAAAAGATTTCTTTTCCCAGGCATAGGATATGGCGGGAGTTGTTTTCCAAAAGATGTACAGGCTCTGGTAAAAAGTTCCAAGGAAGCAGCGTACGATTTTAAAATACTGAATGCTGTAATGGAAGTTAATGATAATCAGAAAAAATTTCTGGTCCCTAAAATAAAGAAATATTATAATGGCAACTTAAAAGGAAAGCACTTTGCTTTATGGGGTCTCGCCTTTAAGCCCAATACGGATGACATCAGAGAAGCACCATCTTTGTATTTGATTGAATCTCTAATCAAAGACGGTGCAACTGTTTCTGTTTTTGACCCAGAGGCTATGAAGAATGTAAAGCAATTGCTAGGGGATACAATTTTATATGCTGCCAATCAATATGATGCACTTTTGGGTGCAGACGCATTGATCATAGCCACTGAATGGAATGAATTCAGGACACCAGATTTTTCAAAAATTACTTCAAGCTTGAAAGAAAAAGTAATTTTTGATGGTAGAAATCTTTTTGATTTGAATAGTATGATTGATTTGAACTACCATTACGAAAGTGTTGGAAGGGCTGTGATAAATTAAATTTTTATTGTTATGACTAAAAAAAGAGTGCTCATCACCGGTGCTGCAGGATTTCTTGGCTCGCACTTGTGTGATAGATTTATCAAGGAAGGATTTGAAGTTGTTGGAATGGACAACTTGATTACCGGTGATCTTAAGAATATAGAACACCTTTTCAAATTAAAAGAATTTGAATTCTATCATCATGATGTAACTAAATTTATTCATGTTCCAGGAAACATTGACTATATCTTACACTTTGCATCACCTGCGAGTCCAATTGATTATCTGAAAATCCCAATTCAAACATTAAAAGTTGGAGCTCTTGGTACACATAATTGCCTTGGTCTTGCCAAAGCTAAAGGAGCCCGTATCTTGGTTGCATCAACATCTGAAGTATATGGTGATCCATTGGTGCATCCGCAAACAGAAGAATATTGGGGAAACGTAAATCCCGTTGGTCCAAGAGGTGTTTATGATGAAGCCAAGCGCTTTATGGAATCAATTACAATGGCTTACCATACATTTCATAAGGTTGACACGAGGATTGTAAGGATTTTTAATACATATGGTCCACGTATGCGACTGAATGATGGCAGGGCATTACCCGCTTTCATTGGCCAAGCATTGCGTGGAGAAGATTTAACTGTTTTTGGAGATGGCTCTCAAACAAGGTCGTTTTGTTATGTGAGTGATTTAATTGAAGGGATCTATCGATTGTTAATGAGCGATTATAGTGGTCCCGTTAATATTGGAAATCCTGTCGAAATTTCTTTGAAGGAGTTTGCAGAAGAAATTTTAAAGCTTACTGGAGCAAAATGTAATATCATACATATGCCATTGCCAGCCGATGACCCCAAGCAACGAAAACCAGATATTTCCAAAGCCAAGGAACTACTTGGATGGGCGCCAACAGTAAACCGTGCTGACGGACTTGCACTAACCTATGAATACTTTAAGAATTTACCACATGAAGAACTCAACAAGCACCCAAAAGAATTCAACAGCCGAACCTGACATGTTTGAACGATTATCCTCAAAAAAAACAAAGCTTGCCGTAGTAGGGCTGGGCTATGTTGGATTGCCATTGGCCATTGAATTTTCAAAACGGTTTTCGGTAATTGGATTCGATGTAAATGAAAGCAGGATAAAAATGATGAACTTGGGTATTGATCCAAGTAAGGAGCTTCATGCAAATGCATTTTTAGGAAATGATATTATTTTTACTTCTAACGCTGAAATGCTCAAGGAAGCATCTTTTTTTATTGTAGCAGTCCCAACGCCAGTTGATTTGATGAACAAGCCTGATTTAAGACCGGTGATTTCAGCTTCGAATACAATCGGAAATTTTATTAAGAAAGGTGATTATGTTGTTTATGAATCAACAGTCTATCCCGGCTGTACTGAAGAAGATTGTTTACCTATACTTGAAAAACTATCTGGTTTAAAATTGAACGAAGATTTTAAGCTGGGTTACTCACCTGAAAGAATCAATCCAGGCGACAAACAACGAACGCTTAGAACTGTAATAAAAGTCGTTTCAGGTTCTGATAGTAATTCGCTAGATCAAATTGCAAAGGTGTATGAAACAGTTGTAGATGCAGGCGTATTCAAGGCTAAATCCATTATGGTTGCTGAAGCATCTAAGGTAATAGAAAATACCCAGCGCGATTTAAACATCGCATTGATGAATGAGCTATCGCTTATTTTCGATAAAATGAATATTAATACATACGATGTACTTGAAGCTGCTGGTACAAAATGGAATTTCTTAAAATTTTCTCCCGGTCTAGTCGGGGGTCATTGTATTGGTGTTGACCCATACTATCTTACTAGTAAAGCAGCATCACTTGGGTATGATGCAAAAGTGATTACTGCGTCAAGGTTTATCAATGACAACATGGCACGGAATGTTGCCCAAAAAATAATTCGCCATGTGCTCAGAACGACTCCAGATCTCAACAAGGCAAGTGTATTGGTAAAGGGTGTCACCTTCAAAGAAAATGTGAGTGACATAAGAAATTCCAAAATCATCGATACGGTAAAAGAAATATTGGCCTTCAACATAAAGGTTGATATTGAAGATCCCTATGCTGACGGGGAAGAAGTGTTAAGGGAGTATGGACTGCGGTTAGCCAATTCTGTGGGGAAAGAATATGATGCTGTATTGATTACAGTTCCTCATATTCCGTATTTAAAATTAGAAGAGGAGTATTATCTTTCCATTACAAAGCCTTCGGCTTGTATTGCAGACCTTAAGGGTATTATGAGAAATAAAATAAACCAAAGAGAATATTGGACATTGTAATTTTATGGGCATGAAAAAAATACTTATTACTGGTGGTGCAGGATTCATTGGGTCTCATGTTGTGAGGTTGTTTGCAAATAAATATCCTGATTATCTTATAACAAATCTTGATGCACTGACGTATGCTGGTAATCTTGAAAACCTCAAGGATGTCGAATTGCTTTCCAATTACAAATTTGTAAAAGGAGATATCACCGATGAAAGTTTCATTGATAATTTTTTTGCCGAGAACGACTTTGATGCTGTAATTCACCTTGCTGCAGAAAGCCATGTTGATAGATCTATACTTGATCCAATGTCTTTCGTAAAAACAAATGTCCTTGGAACAGGCATTTTACTTAATGCTGCTAAAAAAAATTGGGATGACAAATCCAATAAGCTTTTTTATCATGTTTCAACTGATGAGGTATATGGCTCACTTGGTGAAACAGGATTCTTTACGGAGGAAACACCGTATGATCCCCGTTCACCTTACTCAGCCTCCAAGGCAGCATCAGATCACCTTGTCATGGCATATCACCATACTTATGACCTCCCAGTTGTGATTTCGAATTGTTCAAATAATTATGGGTCACATCATTTTCCAGAAAAGTTATTACCCCTCATGATCAATAATATCATTCACTCCAAACCACTTCCTGTTTATGGCAAAGGAGAAAATGTTCGCGATTGGTTATGGGTTGAAGACCACGCCAAAGCAATTGATGTTATTTTTCACAAGGGCGTTCACGGAGAAAAATACAATGTTGGTGGATTTAATGAATGGAAAAATATTGACATCGTCCACCTGCTTTGTAAAATGATGGATCGTAAATTAAACAGAGTTGATGGTGAAAGTGCCAAGCTCATAACATATGTAAAGGATCGCGCTGGGCATGATATGCGTTATGCAATTGATGCTACAAAGCTTCAGAGGGAATTAGGGTGGAAGCCCTCCTTGCAATTTGAAGAGGGCCTCGAAAAAACCATTGATTGGTACCTTGCCAATAAGGATTGGGTCTCTAGAATAACCTCTGGTTCATACCAGCAATATTATGAACAACAGTACTCAAAAAGATAGTTATGCAAATTGATAAAACTCCTTTCAAGGATTTATTGGTCCTCACACCAAAAATATTTTCTGATAACCGAGGCTATTTTTTTGAAAGTCATAACAACAAAACACTTGAATTGGCTGGATTAACATACGATTGGGTTCAGGATAATCAATCTCATTCAACGTATGGAGTTATCAGGGGTCTTCATTTTCAGAAGAACCCTACAGCGCAAACTAAGCTGGTAAGGGTTTTACAAGGGGAGATATTTGATGTGGTTGTGGATCTCAGAAGGACTGAACCAACCTTTGGTCAGGTATACAGCATTTTGTTATCAGCTGAAAACAAACAACAACTATTGGTTCCCAAA
Source organism: Chitinophaga pinensis (assembly GCA_945866165.1). GTDB lineage: Bacteria > Bacteroidota > Bacteroidia > Chitinophagales > Chitinophagaceae > Pollutibacter. Next base: position 6,615 of record CAMBGO010000096.1, read on the forward strand.
GGCTTTGCACATGGGTTTTCTGTTTTGAGTGAAACAGCAGATGTGTTATATAAATGTGACGCATTTTACAACAAAGAATCAGAATCTGGCATTTGTTATAATGATGGGGAATTGGCAATTGATTGGAAGGTTCCTAGCGATAAGGCAATAGTCTCTGAAAAAGACCTAATACTTTCTTCATTTAGTCAGCTCGATGCCAATTTCTAATTTTATTTTTCATGAAAAAAATTCTCATTACAGGAGCCAATGGTCAGCTGGGAAAAGAATTTCGGGACTTGGCTGATAAATTTCCTGATTGCGAATTTTTATTCCTCTCAAGAGAAGATCTTCCAATTCATCATTTTGAATTGGTAAGAAATGTTTTTGTTTCCTTTAAGCCGGATTATTGTATCAACTGTGCTGCCTATACAGCTGTTGACAAGGCGGAACAAGAGAAGGACTTAGCTTTTCTCGTGAATGCAGAATCTGTTGGCGTATTGGCTGCAGTATCTCATGTTCATCATGCAAAATTTATACATATATCAACTGACTATGTATATGATGGTATGGCATCACATCCATATACAGAAGATTCAATTACTGACCCACAATCAGTTTATGGGTTATCAAAAAAAATGGGTGAAGCAGAAGCAGTTAAAAATAATCCGGAATCTGTTATTATTAGAACATCATGGGTCTACTCTAGGCATGGAAATAATTTTGTAAAGACTATGATGAGACTGATGCGTGAAAAAGACTCCATTTCAGTTGTATCAGATCAAAAGGGAACACCAACATGGGCTGCAGATATTGCATACACTATCATGCAAATAGTCAATGCTAACAACTGGGTTCCTGGGATATATAATTTTTCAAATGATGGTGAAACAACATGGTATGATTTTGCTGTTGAAATAAAAAGATTGATTGGAAGCAAATGCATCGTGCACGCAATCCCAACTTCATCATATCCAACGCCTGCAAAAAGACCTCAATATAGTGTTCTAGATAAAGAGAAAATTATTTCAGTTTATCATGTTAAATTAAGAGACTGGCGGGAAAGTCTCGGCAGTTGTATTAAAGGATTGTGAATTTATGAGAAGTAAAATCTATAACCCCTGCTCCATTTTCTCAATAGACCCAACAAGTGAATTCAATTGACTTTCTAATTGAATATTTCTGGTTCTGAGCAATTCCATGGTTTCTTCCATTTCATTGTATTGTTCCAATGCATTCATTAGTATGGTCTTTTCTTTGGTAAGAATATCAATTTCAGCTTGCATTTTCAATTTTTCAGTTTGAAGCTGATTCATATAGCCTTGAAGCCTGGCTATCTTTTCCTCAAGCAGTAATCCCGGTTCATTATTCATACTTGCCAAATTTAGCCAAGTTAGTTTATACAGCAAAGTTACAAGTCAAGAAACGTGAAAAAGTCATTAATAACCAATCTTGTATATTTGCAATCAAATTCAACATCATGGCGATCATAAAGGCCCACTTGGCAAATAACGCGTTTGGGATGGATATTGACGATGCAGACGGACATACCCTTAGAATGGATATTCCCACAGACCAAGG
>CAMBGO010000097.1 GCA_945866165.1 Chitinophaga pinensis
CAACGGCACCGATAGAAATGATGAAACCGATTTTATTTAGATTGATTCTATCAAAAACATATGCCAATGGATCAGTTACATTTTCAAATTCAGCATAGTTGACCATACCAGTTATTACCAATGCTGTTGTAATATAAATTATGGTGCAAATGATGAGTGAATAAATCATGCCCCTAGGCAAATCGCGCTTTGGATTAGCACACTCTTCAGCTGTTGTTGATATTGCATCAAATCCAATATAGGCAAAGAAGACAGCAGAAACTCCTTTTAAAACACCACCCATTCCATTGGGAAGAAAGGGCGTCCAATTATGCATCGTATTATTTGAAAAAATATACCAGAATCCAATTGCTGCGATCACCAATAACATGATGATCTTGAGAATCACCATTGCATTGGCTGTACGTTTACTTTCTTTTATACCCACATATACTAGTAATGTAACCAATACTACAATAATACATGCAGGCAGATTAATGATGATTGGGATGCCGATGAATCGTGGAGAATTGGTATAGACTAAATCTACTGTTGAGCTTCCAGATTCTATTGAGTGTTGATAGGCGAAATAAGCTGTTTGATATCCTGTGCTAAGCCATGTAGGAAGATTTAATCCCATGGCCTTTAAAATATTATTAAAATAAGCACTCCATGAAATAGCTACAACAATATTTCCGATTGCATATTCTAAAATCAGCGCCCAACCAATAATCCATGCAACAACTTCACCAAAGCTTACATATGAATAAGTATAGGCACTACCAGATACAGGAATGCGAGCAGCAAATTCTGCATAGCACAATGCAGTAAAGCCGCAAGTAACTGCTGTTATAACAAAAAGTAATAATACACCAGGACCGCCATTGTATGCTGCTGAACCAATGGTAGAAAAGATGCCAGCTCCCATCACTGCTGCAACGCCCATCAGGGTCAGGTCCCGCACATTCAGTACTTTTTTTAAGCCAGATGTGTCGTTTTCATGAATGCTTACATCATTCATGATCTGATCTAAGTTCTTTCTTCTGAAAATGCTACTCACAATATTGTCTTTTTTTAGTGAAAAATCATTTATCGCGGCTTATCAAATAGTTTGCAAGTTGCATAAGCGGTTCTTTTCTAACTTTTGAAACGGCTATTTCATCGAGATCAGATAATGCCTTTTGTAAATAGGATTCTTTCAATTCATTTGCCCACTTATCAATTCCGCATGCTTTGAAAATATCCAATACTTTTTCAACTTTGTCAGATGGATTTTCTCTCATTAACTGATTCAGTAAATCAAGTTCATCTGAATTGGCAGTAGCCAGTGCATGAATCATCAAGAATGTTTTCTTGTTGCTCTTGATATCTCCACCAACTTGTTTTCCGAATTTTTCAGGATCACCAAATGCATCAAGGTAATCGTCTTGAATTTGAAAAGCAATTCCCAGGTTCTTTCCAAAGGAATAAATATGTTGCTGATTGTTATCACTTGCACCACCAACGATGGCCCCCAATTGTAAGCTGGCTGCCAATAGCACTGATGTTTTCTGACTGATCATGTGTAAATAATCATCCATGCTTACCAAATCAAGCTTCTCAAAATCCATATCAAGCTGTTGTCCTTCGCACACTTCTTTTGCAGTTTGATTGAACAGACGTATCACATCTTTAATATACTTGGCATTCACTTTATTGATATAGTCATACGCAACAACCATCATTACATCACCTCCCAGCAAGGCAGTAGACTCACCATGAGCAGAATGTACTGTCGGTTTCCCCCTTCGTAATGGAGCTTTGTCCATGATATCGTCGTGTACCAAAGAAAAATTATGGAACAATTCAACTGCAGCAGCAAGGTGGTAAGCATCATCACTAATCTCCCCGAACAATTCGTTGCCCATTAGACAAAGAACTGGTCTAATTCGTTTTCCTGAATTTGACAAGAATTCTTCCAATGGATTGTACAAGGTAGCGGGAGAAATAGGAAAGTGCCTATGATTGAAATAGGTTTCAAATGAGTTCTGAAGAGTTTCAATTCCTGACATAGTTTAGTTACTGTTAGAATGGCTCTAAGTTAGCAAATGAGGTGCGTATAAATTATTTTTTCTTCTTGCTTGATGACATTGTTTGATCCTCAGCACTGAGAATCCATTCATAATCAAGTTGTCTCTTAGCAAGGTTTGCCGAAATTACCTTTATTTGTACTGTATCGCCCATCGTAAAGGTTTTTCCGCTTCTCCTTCCAACCAAGGCATACTCATTGTCATAATAAATAAAATCATCATAATCAAGCAAAGCGGTTAAACCAATAAGTCCTTCACATTTGTGTTCAATGGTTTCAGCCCAAAAACCAAAACTTGCAACACCTGAAATCACTGCATCAAATGTTTCTCCAAGATGATCTTTCATGAATTCAACTTGCTTGTATTTATTAGCAGCACGTTCCGATTCCATAGCGGCACGCTCGCGTTCACTTGAATGCCGGCACTTCTCTTCCATTTTTTTATCAGGTTCAACCTGATTTTCTAAAATTTGAGTCATCACTCGATGAACCAATACGTCTGGGTAACGCCTGATTGGTGATGTAAAATGACAATAATCTTCAAAGCCCAGGCCATAATGACCAATATTTTTAGCAGTATAAATAGCCTTTGCCATTGTACGGATACCCAACTGCTCTAGTACCCTTTGCTCAGGCATACCTTTTACCTTCAACAATAATTCATTAAAAGATTTTGCAATTTCCTTAGGTGAACGTGTACTAAATTGATATCCGTGTTTTTTTGCAAACTCAACAAAGGGTATTAGCTTTTTCTCGTCAGGCTGATCGTGTACACGGTATGGGAATGGAATTGGTTTTCCATCTACTTTAATTGAAGATACTTTCTCTGCAATTGTTCTATTAGCTAGTAACATAAATTCTTCAATCAACTGATGGGATTCTTTGCTTTCTTTAATAATGATGCCAATTGGTTTTCCAGTATCATCTAACTTAAACCTTACTTCCTGTGAAGAAAAATTAATTGCCCCTTCTTTCATTCTTACTTTGCGCATTGACTGAGCAAGTGTATTAAGTGCTAAAAGTTCCTTCTCATAAATTCCATTACCAGTTTCAATGATTGTTTGAACGTCTTCATACGTAAATCGGTGATTGGAATGAATCACCGTTCTTCCAATCCACTTATCACGAATTATTCCTTTATTATCAAAAATGAAATTACACGAATAGGTGAGCTTGTCTTCATTGGGCCTCAATGAACAAAGTTCATTGGAAATTCGCTCGGGCAACATAGGAACAACACGGTCTGGAAGGTACACAGATGTAGCCCTTTCATATGCAGAATCATCCAAAGCAGAATCCTCTTCAAGATAATAGCTCACATCAGCAATATGAATACCAATTTCAGTATTTCCATTTTCAAGTATCCTATAGCTCAGGGCATCATCAAAATCTTTTGCATCTGCTGGATCAATTGTAAACGTTAATATATCTCTCATGTCATGGCGGTCTATATACCTGGCATTGGGAACAATGTCGGGAATACGGGCAGCTTCTTCAATAGCATCATCCGGAAAATGCAATGAAAATCCCTGTTGAACAAGTATTTCTTTCATTGCGAGATCTGCTTCTTTATCCTCTGTGATAATTTCCACTACCCTTCCACTTGGTCTTTTGTCATCTTTTTCCCATGAGATGAGTTCAACGAAAACCTTTTGTCCATCTTTGGCATTGTTGAGGTTTGAGAGCGAAATAAAAAAGTTAGGCAATGGCTTTTGAGATGAAGGAAGAAAAAAAGCATAATCCCTATTAACCTCAATTATACCTGCAAACTGTTTTTGCTTCCGTTCAATTATTTGTGTGATTTTTCCTTGTAGTCTTCCTGAACGCTGGTCTCCTTTGGTGATTTCACAGCGAACGAAGTCACCGTGAAACGCTCTGTTAAATTCATTTGGCCTGATGATAACATCTTTTTCAAGACCTTCAACTACTACAAATCCCATACCAGACCGGGTAATTTCAAACTTCCCTTTATATTGCTTTATATCGCGTGTATGATGTGATTTTTTTTCTTTTCTCTTATTTTTCGTCTTTCCCATCGTTGTCTAATTATGATTGTTGGTGTTATTTTCTTTGGAATAAAAATGAATTACATATTGTGTTACTTCTTGATCAAATTCCCTCTGCTGATTAAATAAAATTTCAAGTGAAATTGGAATAACATAAATAGGCATATCTTTTAGTTTTTCCTTGAATTTGATCAGTCGAACTGCATCTTTCTCGGTTGTCAAGATGATTTTATTTTTTTCGCTTAAGAATTCAAACCTGTTTTTTATGGTAGTTAAATCATCAATGCTAAAAAGATGGTGGTCGCTAAAAAACATAGCGTCATAGGTCTTGGTATGTTCATGTATGTACTGAGTAAGTGGAAGTGGATTGGCGATACCGCAGATAAGCATTACCTCCATTTCCTTGGTTAATTCAATTTTATAACCAGAAACCAAGTGATACGGCTGCTCATAACGTATACTTGTGAAAAATATTTTCTGTTCAGGTGCAGGAGAAAGTTCCTTTAGAATTTTAAATCGTTCATCTTCAGTCAGTGCTAATGGACATTTTGTAACAACAATCACCTGAGCCCGCTTTGTGCTTGCTCTCTCATCTCTTAAGTCACCAGTAGGAAGAAAAAAATCGCGGGTATATAGGTTTGAATAATCTGTCAATACTATATTTAAGCCTGCACGTATTTCGCGATGCTGAAAGGCATCATCCAGTATGATCAACTTAGTTTGAGGACGGTCATATAACAACTGAGGAATTGCTTCAATTCTTTTTTCTCCAACTGCTACTGCTACTTCAGGATGATTTAAATGAAATTGCATAGGCTCATCACCAATCTCTATATCGGTAGAATGTTCGTTTGCCAACAAATATCCAGAAGTTCTTCGTTTGTATCCCCTGCTCAAAGTGGCAATTTCATATTTTTTCTTCAATAATTTTACGAGGTAGTCTACCATTGGGGATTTACCAGTACCACCAACACTCACATTGCCAACACATATAATGGGCAGATTGAATTCTACCGACTTAATAACATTCTTTTTATAAAGAAAGTTTCTTGTTTTAACCGCTGCTCCATAAAGGATTGCTAGCGGAAAAAGAAAAAGCCTGAAAGATCGGAGATAGAAATGTTTAAAATGCATAAACATGATCTGGTGTTATGCAAAAATCTAGCTTTTTATCAAACTCTTCAACATCTGTAATTTTATCTATTGGTGGGAAATATGAAATACCAATTTTAATCATATTGAACCTGCATTTTGAAATAAAACGATCATAATATCCCTTTCCATATCCCACACGGTTTCCAAAAAGATCAAAGGCTATAAGTGGTACAATTGAAAGGTCAATTTCTTTTTCATTAATGATTATCCCATTTCTGGGTTCTGGAATACCATAATTATTCAATTCAAATAATGTGTTATCATCTTCGACAATATTTTTCATTGAAAAATTTTCAGGATCAATTTTAGGATAGACCACCTTCATGTTAACATTCTTGAACTTTAGATAATCAATCATCAATATAGGGTCTGGCTCTTTTTGATCTTGCAATGGAATATAGGAATGAATAACATTGACGTATGGAAGCACCAGTCGTTGAAATTGAATCAACAACAGGTCATTCATCTTTAGAAGATCCTTGCGTGAAAGTTGAGCACGATTTTGTTTAAAAACCTTTCTCGCTTCTTGTTTAGTCATTTTTCATCCGTCTTTTCTTCTGTATTCACGAAAATGGAAAAAATGGTTGTACCATATTTACGTTCTGTTCTATAAAAAGGGAAATCCTTGAAATCATTTCTTGGTGTATGTTCAAGAACAAACCAACCACCAATATTGAGCATCCCTTTTTTTGTTATCATTGTGGGAAGATCTTCGATATTACCCAATGCATAAGGAGGACCCGCAAAGATGAAATCGAATTTTTGAATGCTATCTTGAATATACCTAAATACATCTGATTTTAAAATAGCGACGTTATTCATTCCAAATTCAGTAGCCGTTTTTTTTATGAACTCGTACATGGCAGGATCTTTTTCTACAATTGTAAGTTCTTTAACCCCTCTTGAAAACAGCTCATAACTTATGCTTCCTGTACCGCCAAAGAGATCAAGGGATTTTATATTTTCAAGATCTAGGTTATTTTGTATAATATTGAAAAGACCTTCTTTGGCAATGTCTGTTGTAGGCCGGGTAAAAGGCATGTTACCTGGCGGATTGAACCGCCGTCCTCCAAGATCACCAGCAATTACACGCATTGTAAGGAAATAGTTAGTGGTGTAAGATAGTGGGCTGGTATATCTGCAATGTGACTTGTGATAGAGTTTTCCTTGCTGATTTCAATTTCAAATGCTGGAAAATATTTTTTTAATTCAAATATAATAAGTGAATCAAGATCAATGATTCCACTTGCAAAAAAGCCAATTTCTTTTCTATTCAACTTGAATTTTTCTGATAAGGTTAGGATATAAAAAATTGCATCATCAGTTGTTTCGTAATAAAATTTCTGAAGAAATTGCAGTTTCCCATTTTTCACCACTAAGACATCCATATGACTAGGTGAAAAAAAGATTTTTATGAACTCAGATGGCAACGTATCCAATTGTGATGATATGCCTTTCACAATACAAGCGTTTTTATGTACCCGCTGTGCATCGGGGAAAAACCGATTCAATACTGTGTTGATTTCTCGTTGAACGCCATAAACATTCACAGCTTCAAAATGAGACAATTGATCAGCATTAAATTGCAGATCAAGCATATCGCCATGAATTGTTTCAACCAAATCTCTGTGAAATAATGGATTGTGGAGACTTGAAGGGATTAGAGCAAATTCTTTTGTATTAAATATCAAATGTACATTTCTGAATTTTTTAAAATCAATTCCACTGTATTCCAGGTAGCTATGAATGAATGAAGAATTAATATCCTCATTTAAATTAATCATTTCAACATCAAGCAGCTTATTATCAACTGGGTCAAAAACACTCAGACCAATATGATGCTGACCTAGTTCAACGAATAAATTACATTGGTTGGAAAATTCAAACGTTGCTTTTTCTTGTAAAGTACTATAAACAGTGATAAATGGAATAGAGGTCATGATTACAAATTTATGTAATTTCCTTCGCTTAACTTTACCTAATGATTGGAAACAGACAACCATTCCATCCATTTTCTTAATATGAAAGATGATTTAAGGTTAAGTATCAGTTATAGGTCAATTTTGGAATTATCCATTCCGATAAGTTTTGCCATATTGGTGCCACAACTGAACTACCTTATTAACAGTTTTTTTCTTGCAAAGCTCGGTGTAGGCTACATAGGTATTTCAGGAATAACGGGGGTTTATTATCTGATATTTTCAGTCATTGGATTTGGATTGAACAATGGGCTTCAAGCGGTGATTTCAAGAAGGGCTGGACAAGGACTCTACAAGGAAATTGGAACCCTGTTTACCCAAAGTATTTATATCACTCTTTTTATTGCTGCCCTGGGAATTCTTACAACTTTTACCATTACACCTCTCATCTTCAAAAATAACATTGATCCATCAATTTATGGTGAATCTATTTCATTTCTAAGCATTCGAATTTGGGGTTTGCCATTCCTTTACTTATATCAAATGCGGAATGCATTGTTGGTTGGAACCAACCAAAGCAGGCTACTTATTTGGGGTACCTTATCAGAAACAATTGCAAATATTGTGCTAGACTACGGTTTGATATTTGGGAATCTTGGTCTACCTAAACTTGGCTTCAATGGTGCAGCATATGCCAGTGTAATTGCCGAATTCATAGGCATGATAGTAGTATTTGGAATCATTCATGTAAAAGGAATGAATAAACGTTTTGCACTTTTTGAAAGTTGGAAAATTGATTGGAAGACCACAAAAACACTGCTTGTTCAATCTTCACCCTTGGTTCTTCAATATGCAATAAGCATTACGAGCTGGGAGTTTTTCTTCATCCTGATCTCACATGATGGAAGGATGGCACTCGATATTAGCCAGCTCATGCGAATTGTTTTTGGATTCTTTGGA
>CAMBGO010000098.1 GCA_945866165.1 Chitinophaga pinensis
CGCAATGTTGTAACATCGCTTGTTGAAGAGTAAAACACTCATCTTGACCAAGTAGGATTGCTTCTGGAACAACCAACAAGGTTGGCTCCATGTACTTCAATAAAGAAGGAAGACCACCTTCAGTTGCTAGGTCGTTGAAATCCTTTGCAACTAATCCGTTTGAATAATCACCAATTGAAACAATGTAACAACCGGCACCACCATTTGCAAAATAAAAACGCATTGCACTGTGCAAAATGAAGCGTGTTTTTGCTACAATTTCCAAAGTGTCATCTGCCTTCAAGTTGAAAAGTGTTTTCGGAGCTCCTCCAAAAAATTGTTCAAATTCTGCAAATGATGAAATTCTTGTTGGAACATTCTTTAAAGATTTTGTTCCCCTAAGTGCTTTTTGTGTGTATCCAATAAAAGCCGGTACGGCTGTTGCTACTGGAACAACGGAAGAGCCAAAAGCACTTTTTTCTTCGATGTAGACCCCAGGGGTCGCTAGTACTGTTGCCATGTATATGTTTTAAAGTTTGACAATTAATTCGCAGACAAATCCATTTTCTGTTCCAACGACGCCCTCAGGTTTTGGGAGCGGCAATACCTTTTTGTATTCAAATGGAAAGCCTGCGCTTTTTCCCCTTTTCAGCTGCCAATAGTCTGGAAATTTCTCTCTTAAGTCAATCGGATCTGTAGAAAGAAATTCCAACCCATCATCACCGTTCTTCATCTTAACCTTTGAAGGGGATGTAAATATATCTTTTCGTATATTCTCGTATACACTTTCAACAAAAACAAACTGTGAATTATTTGTTAAATTACTATTGCCATAACATAGATATTTAACCCTCACTTTACGGTTGTTAAAATGGATAAAATGAAGCTTTGACTTGTTTTGAGCATCATCATGAGAATTGAAAAACAACGGCTTCTCTGGAAGATGATGTATGCGAATTACCCCTGCAATTCCTTCATTATCAGTACTTTGACAAGTAGATTGACCCACATACTGTTCGGAATGCATCCGTCCATCAACAGAAGAATTAGTGTTCTCAAACACATGGAATTGCCCAGACTCATAAGGCAAATCCGTAAACCTCAAAAACTGTGGATTGTTAATCTTAAAGCCAAAATCGAAGGTTTCTGCTCTAAGAAAATTGGATAAAGAGTAATCCTTGAGCCTATTCAAAGCAAGCATAAAGCCATCCCTTTGTGGCTTATATAAAATATTATATCCCCTGAGCTTTGACTTTGTTTCAATTGTTGGTTCAATCACCAAATCCTTGCACCTCCCATTATCATAATAATTATGCATAACCACAACCTGAAGAAAGACTTCATATTGCGTTGCATATTGTGATTTTATTGATAACGATTCATCCATTTAGCTAGCTCCTCATATTAAAATTAAATATATATATAATTTAGATTCAAACGCAATTAAATCCTATGCTCCCTCTTCAGGTTTTGAAGTCAATGAATCTAATAGCTTATTTCTGAGATCAGAGGCAACTCCATCTAAAGCATCAATACCCTGAATAACACCCGGAACATCTTCCCTGATCATATTCTGGTTGAATGTCAACATCCTCATTTTATACACCGCAGATGGGATATATTTTGCACCTATCAAACTCCAAAGATTATTTAATTCATTGAAATCAAGATTCACATAATCAAGCGTAACCTTATCAATATTAGAAGACAACATTGGCGTATTGCTTCTGTCAAATACAGAATGTCCCTGAAAAAATTCAATAATCATTGAAACATACCTCAATGATTCAATATAGTTCGGATCTGGAAAATTAGCTGCAAATACCAAATACAAATTGATATACATTGGAGGAGCCATGCCGGCATTGGCCTGGAAACCACCACTCTTTGCAATTTTTTCCTCTTCGATATTCTGAAGGAACAAACACACCTTGTTCTCAATTTGCATATTTGCGTTACCCTTAATATCCATTAAGCTAGAAACAATGACCATTTCCTCAGAAATGTTTAGTTCATTCCTAATGTACTCATTCAACTGAGTATTGATAACTGAAATAATATGATGAATCATTATTTAATATTGAATTTAATTCAACCTAACCTGTCGCGCACCGACTGCAATATAAACCTGCCTGCATAAATATTCAACAGCATCACTACTAAGCCTGCCAAATATAATTTCCAGGAAAAATTAATTTGTGTCTCCACATCGGTTTCAATCATTCTAAGGAGTAATATAAAAATGAATGAAAGTAAACATGAAATCAATAGGGCACCAAAAAACCATCTTACTTCACGCCAGAACATCTAATTATTTAATTTAAATATATGAAAACTTCTTTCAAAATAACAAGCACCCAACATCATATAGTAGCTATCTATTCTAACTTCATATTAAACAGCATCAGCAAAAACTTCATGCTCTTGCATTAAATATATTTTTTGAAAAAGCGTCTTGCACTTATCAAGTTCAGCCTGTCGTCCTCTGTAAACTTTCTTTAACAAAGTAAAGCCTTCATCATCTTTGCCGAGGAAATTAGCATCTTCCATTTTACACCTCAAGAAAAGATCAATTACTGAAATAGGAATTATATCGTCCATCGAACGCAATAATTGATCAATGGTATTTTTCAACTCGCCCTTGGGACTATTATTATTTATTTCATAGCCTGTTCTAGAAGTCAATTCTGCAAACTTTGCAGGATGATTCTTCTTCATATAGAAATGTGCTTCATACAATATATAGGGTTCTGTTGAGAAGCCTAATGCAGAAAAACGAGTAACACTTGCCTCAGCATCTAATCTGTCAGACCAGCATGCCAATGCCATTAACCTTGTGAATTCGCTTAAACGACTCGAATTTTTCCCAATAATAGAAAAAAGACGTGCATCAACTGATAGCGAAGCTTGAGGAAAATCAAGCTCAAGCTTTCTATTCATGACAACATTGTTTTTTTCACGCATCACGGGTAAGACCCAAGCTTTTTCTTCATCGGCTAATACAAGCTCAAGCATTTCCGCTGCTATCACTTCATCGGATCTGTTACCCATAAAAATCATGGGTATAATCCTATCAAATATATCCTTGTCATGAACAGATCTTAATACATTGATGATATCCTGTGTGCATTGAAGCTTTTCAGCTTCCAACATCTTATTTAACAATGGGAAATTGTCCTTAAGGTCCTCCAAGCAAGCAGCAACATATGTAAGATGAGAAACTGCATTTTGTAGTAACTGAATATACGGCTGATAAAGGGTTTCCTTCTCAAGATTAAAGTCAATATCGGATATTACTGATGAAAAAATTCGCTTATCAAGATGGCACAACGTTCTCAATTCCTGAGACTTCTTTCTCTCTGGAAGTTTCTCATAATAGACTTGGTATACATAAATATACATGAGGGTGATGCGATAATCCTTTGGCTTTTCATTCTTATAGTAATAATTAATAAAGAAAAGAGCCCGCTCTACATCCTCAAATGCCCAACCATTAATTATTTCAGCACTATAGTCCCAAGATTCCTTGTGCATCAGTAAATTAAGCTGAAACTGCATTGATCGTGGAATGATTTCTCTTTTTTTAGATTCGTAAAGAACGTGCTTTAACACTTCCATGTCTTGCAAGTCCATTTTTGAATCAGCATTATCAGTTACTTTTTGTAAAAAAACGCGTTGATATGAGTTAATGATTCTTGTAAAAGCATCTTGATCTTTTAATGCTGATAAATCTTTTGATGACACGCCAAGATATTGTTGAAATTTTTGATTCCCATCTATCTCTTGAATCGCTGAGGTTTCCCAAGCTATTTTATCAAGCTTTGCCTTTTCAACCCCATCAGTTGATTTCATTTGAATAATGAGATTATTTAACTCATTTCGGTATTGAGAAATTAATTTTTTTGAAACGATAAACCAACCTATTAAAACACAAAATATCAAAATAAATACAACTTGCATTTTCACTTCAAAAGAAGGAATCAAATTTGTATTCGACTCAATCCACCCAATTAAAAGGATCATCAATCCTGATGCAATCTGACCAAATGTCTTTCCATAGCCATCTGCAAAATTCTGGCTAATTGATCGCTTCGCCGCTGGATAGGCTTGGTATAAAATATTTACTGTTGGAGCATACACCGACCTAAAAATCGATCTTTCAAATAATTTATTAAAAGTTGCAAATACCAATATTGAACTTGTAATACTTGTTATCATTGAAAACAATCCGCCAATCACAACAATTCCAATTACTGAGATGATACTTATTAATCCGATAAACAATCCAAACTCTTTTATAACATACCGAGAGATGACAGTCTTAAAAAGAAACTCCATCACCCGCATTATTGTATACCATTTCCCGAGATAACTATTAATTTCAGTTTGATTTTTAAAATCATGGGCAGTTACTTCTAATAAAGAATAATCAACTAGTAATTGAATTACGATTGCAAAAAATATGGCTCCGAAAATATATTGAAAATATTTTCCTTTCCAAATACTAGTAACGACCTCTTTATTTTCAGAGGTTGAATTATTAATCTTTACCGGTTTCTGTGGCAAGATATTTCCCAAACGTATTCTTATAATGAGAAAAATTATAAAAAATCCGATCATGCCTGAGAATGAGAAAATCAATAAATTGATTCCCTTTATCTTCAAATAATACACACTCAGGTATGCAACAATACTTGAAATCACCTCGCCTGTACTGATCCATCCATTATATTGCTTGTTTTCACCAATGTCAAAATACATGGAAGGGATTTTCCAAAAAACAAGGTTGAGATAATTACTCGACAACCAGAACCATGTATAGGCAATGAAAATAACTACATCAATGTGTATTTTTTTAACGTAAAAAAACAATGCCAATCCAATTGATAAAACAAAAAAGAAATTAAAATATGTTGCTGTTTTAAAAAAGCCAATTCTCTTTTCTACGTTATTATAAATATATGTTACGAGATAGCCAAATATACCAGAAAGTAGAAAGGCATAACACAGGTTTTTAGCACCTATCTCCTTAATAAAAAGACCATTAACAAATATGAAATAATAAGATATAAAAACCCCTAGAATCAACGACAACAACATCATTGCGGGGAATAAAAATGAGCGTATATACTTTCTGTCGTTATTCAACTTTTTTAATTAATTTTTTACTGCCATCAGCCCCGAAAAGAGAAAAGAATTCTCGATCTAGAGATCAAATGTCAACTTCACCAATAAAAATCTTCCGCGCTGAGGTACATAAGGAACATTTTTGTCTGAAAACCTAGTTCCCGCTGCATCCCAAGGAAGGTTAAAGGTTCCTTCAGCTTGTCTCGGACCTGGATCAAAATATGTCTTCCTCTTTGTATCCAAGAGATTCATGTTCAAAATATTATTGACAGTTATATCCAACCGAGCATATGGAAATTTCGCAAGTGATAAACCGATGTTACCAGAAAATATAAGATACTGTGGTATTACACCAGAAGAATCTACACCTAAATTCAGCTTTTGGGTGGTTGTAGGTCCCTCTGGACGATCTCCTACATAATTAGCCCTTAAATTGAAACTAGAATTAAATGGCCCTAGATTTTTAAAAAGTCCTGTTACAGAAAGATTTGCCAAATGAGTAGCAATATCTCCAATTCTTCTTTTGGTTGTTAGCGTAGTATCGTATTTTGAATCAGTTTGAAATGGAGCCGTTAAAGTATGATTCAGACTAACTACCCAGTTTTTTGTTGGCTTTATAGAAACATTTGCCATGGTTCCCATAATCTCATAGGTGCCCGTATTATAGTTTTTCTTGACATTGTTTTTATCAGTTTCAGAAGCCACGGCATTTTTTACATTGTAAGCAAAGCCAGTAAGTTCCCAATTCAACCAATCAGATTTGATATCCAAGCTTGACCTTCCAGATATTTCAACATTCAAATAATTAATTTCCTCAGGTTTCAAGTCGGGATTGGCAACCCGTCCTCCACCAGTAGAATATTTTGTAAACTGAGAAACATTTTGAAAACCTTTAGAAGCAATAACTTTAAATGTTAACAGCTCTTTACTATACACAACAGAAAGCCTGGGCGAATTCACTAAACCATATCCAGAAAAGGAGCGAATCTTGTTATAGTCTAACCTTGATCCTGCAACCAAGGAAAGTTGATCAGTAAATTTATATACCATCTGAGCATAAAGTCCAATATCAAGAATTGAAAATATATTACTACCAGCAGCTTGGCTACCAACAGTCCCCAATTCTTGTGCAAATGCAACATTTTTTTGCTTGGCCTTGAATTCCTCAGGACTATTGAATTTGGTATTATAATCGTAATAGTTGAGGTAATCCCCTTGCGTTTGTGTTCCCCTAAAATCCAATCCGCTTGATATGTTTAGCTTTTTATTTGTATAAAAAAACCTGGTCTCATTTCTCAACTGTTGGGTTTCATAATAATAATATCTATTTCTCCAACCTTGCTTTATCAAAGAATAATTTTGTAACAGCTGGCCCTCTGATCCATATAAATTTTCAGAAGAAACGTACCCCCTATTACCTAAAATCGATGAATCAGGATTCATTAAATGCGCCAAATGCAACTGTGTTTGAGGATCACCAAAAGAAATAAAAGTCACCCTATTGGTTTCTTTACTCAATCGATGAATTCCAAATGTTGATAAATTTGAAAATTCAACCTTTTCGCTAAGTGTTTTATCAATTTTTGCAAAAATGGTGGTATTCTGTGGAGCCCAATTAGAACCATTGGCTGAGCCGGCCTCATTTATATCTTGATAAAAATTGAATCCTTCTTTTGTTTTCCAATGCCTGAAGCCAATCAACACATCGGATACTTTCATCTTCATCCCAATATAATAATCCTCAGTAGCATTCGAATATCCAATTGGGTTCCCATTTACTTTCCCGGTATATGCGTCCCTGTCTCGCTGTCTTGCTAAAGCAATACCAAGAGGAGTCAATGTAATACTTTGAACATCTCCAGCGGCATTTTTTACAACTGTATAATTTGGACTAACCAATGGCAACTTGAAATCAGTCATGTATTGGCTTAAGGTTCTACCCATATATTTTGAACCTTTGATATTCAATTGAGAATAATTAAAATGATCTACATCAGATGCTTCATAATCATAAAACTCTGCACTTGACATATCGTGTTCGTCAGACTTATAATATTTACCTGTTAATTGCAATGAAAAAGGCGATTTGTCTGATCCCTTTATTCCAAAAGTAACATCTCCAGTCCCGGTATTAAACGACCCCTTTTGAACATTGCCATACATATACGCTTTTCTATCTTTTGCATTCTCACCTTTTATTAGCAATGGATCTTTCGGTATTTCCTTAGGATCATAAGTGATAATGTTGATCGCACCCACAAATGCCCTAGGACCATACATGGTTGATGATGGACCATAAAGTACTTCTATAGCTTTTACACTTGATAAAGGATATTGTCTTGATAAATATGCCCAATTCAACCAAAGATCATTTTCTTCTACTCCATCTACCATCAACAATGTTCTTTCAGAATTTTCTTGCCTAAAACCCAATTGATAAATATTGGCATAGTTAACAGCCATAACCTTACTAATATGGAATCCTGGTATGTTGGATATGGCATCAACAATATCAATATAGCCTCTATTTAAAATGTCTTCGCGCGTAATCAATTCAACAGAAGCTGGTGCAGTTCTAATATCTTCAGCTTTTTTAGATACAGAGCTAACCCTTACTTCAATACTTTCAGCTTTTACTTTTGAAAACAATTGTGAGAAAACAACGTTTTTTAAATCAATATCTTGAATATAATCAGCATTCGTTT
This sequence comes from Chitinophaga pinensis, assembly GCA_945866165.1. Taxonomy (GTDB): domain Bacteria; phylum Bacteroidota; class Bacteroidia; order Chitinophagales; family Chitinophagaceae; genus Pollutibacter. Next base: position 7,812 of record CAMBGO010000098.1, read on the forward strand.
TGATGATGTTCAGGATATATTCCTTTGCTATTTCTGTCGAATCAAGTGCAATGTATGTAAGCGCAAGAATTTCCAATGCCCGGTTCCTATCTGCATTGCTTTCAAATGACCCCCCAAGTTTTACGCAAGGCTCTATATTTTCCCTTACTTTTTTGAAGTCGCCAATCAAATAGGCTTCCTTGGTAGCCGATAGAACTTTTGAACAATCAGTTGTTTCCTGAGATATACCCTTGCTAGTGAAAACAAGCATGATAAT
>CAMBGO010000099.1 GCA_945866165.1 Chitinophaga pinensis
CATTCGCATCATGCACATTACAATTGGCAATTTGGCGGCCGGTAAATGGCGATATCTCACACAACCTGAAATCATTCAATTGGAAAAGACCCTTTCCAATGCCAGTAATTGATTTGAATTTTCGCAATAATTATGTACATTTAATTTCACACGATAAATTATCGCCAAATGAAAAAAATTAACAGCATTTTTAAAGCAACACTTGAAAAGTCTTCAATCTTCATTTTGTTGTTCCTCTCACTGGTAATCTATTCCTGCAAATCAGATGTAAAAAAAGAAGAAGCCGGCGGTCATGACGCACAGGAGTTTCCTGAAATACAAGGGCGTTGGGATCTGACGGTAGATAAAGGAGAGAACAGTGGGGAAGACAGAAGGATTGTTCCTTCATGGCTTGAAGTAAAACATTCAGGACTTAGAACACTAGTTGGTTATTTTGTAGGAGAGGGTGGAAGTGCCCGTCCTATTTCACATGTTATTTATAATGATGGAAAAATAAGTTTCAAGATTCCAGCACAATGGGAAAAAAGTGAACAAGATATGGTGTTTGAAGGCACATTGGCTGATGGCAAATTGAGTGGTAGTATTGTAACGCCTATTGGAAAAAAATTAACTTTCACTGGAGTGAAAGCTCCTTCTCTTGCTAGAGATGCAGAGCCGGTTTGGGGCGAGCCAATTAAATTATTTAATGGTGTTTCTACTGAAGGATGGCATGGTTCAAAAGACAGCATGCAGTGGATCGTAGTTGACAGCGTACTCACTAGCCCGAAATCTGGTGTAAATATTATATCTGATCAAAAGTTCACTGATTTCAAATTGCATATTGAATTTCGCTATCCTGAACACAGCAACAGCGGTGTTTATTTGAGAGGTAGGTATGAAGTACAAGTTGAAGATAATTATGGAAAGGAAGCTTCTTCTACATACTTGGGTGGTATTTATGGATTCCTTACTCCAAATGAAATGGTTGCTAAAAAAGCAGGGGAGTGGCAATATTATGATATTACACTTGTTGGTAGAAAAGTAACTATCGTTGCAAATGGTAAGACTATTATTTGTGACCAAAATATTCCTGGTATAACAGGAGGAGCTTTAGATAGTAATGAAGGCGAACCTGGTCCAATATTTTTACAAGGTGATCATGGTCCTATTGAATATAAGAACATCATTATTACACCTGCGAAATAAAATATAGAGTTCAATTGTTTAGGGACATCATTTATTTGATGTCCCTTTTTTTATATTGAAAATTTTATAATGCTATAATATCATTATCAAATCTATGATTGTAAATGTTTTTCTGTTCTGTTAATTCCTGTGTCTTTGCTCCTTTTAAATACACCTTATCACTCACATTACTCAGATAAGATACATACCTTGTTTGTACACAAGATGTAGTTAGTATAATCAATACTGTAATAATTGGTAGTAGTCTAATAGCGATGGTTTTTTCCATGATTGCCATTTTTGATATGTTAGTTTGAATAGAAATCAAAAATAGTCTTGTCAAATTACCTGAATCATGATCGCGGTATGTTCTTTACTTGATTTGAATCAGCTGTTTTAATGATTATTGTATATCTAGAGCCGTCACTCAGTTTATATTATTAATTATCATTTATTTCAAAACATAAACCTTAATCAATGAAAAAGCCCCAATTTTTATTGGGGCTTTTTATTACTTTAATATTATTACAAATATGTTATTCCATTTTTTTAATTTTAGGAAGAATAATATCTAATGGTATATCCCTTTCGTATTTGTTAATCAATTTATTTTTTTTGTCATATAAAGCAGCAAATGGCATATTTTGAATACCTAAGTGATCCCTCACAAGAAATCCCATGCCTTCCGTTCCAGCAGTAATGTTTGCATATTTCCCTACTGGATATTCTTTCACAAAAGAAACCACACGGTCTACAGGGAGATATGTAATCATTAATATATTTGATTTTGAAAATGCATCTGCCTTTTTAAAAAACTCCTTCATGAATACCTGACAATGATCACATTCTGGTGAAAAATAAATCAGCAAGGTTGGTCTGCCTGTTTTTAAATCCGACGACTTAAATATTTTTTCATCTGCTTTTGTGATTTTGAATTGAGGCATATCACCGACCTGACTACATGACGTGAAATTCAGAATGAAGCAACACGCCAATGGTAAAAATGATTTTAAAATAAGTGTATATTTTTTCACGATGGTTTACATTTCAAAATTAATACATCTAATATACTGATTTTGTTTTCGTAATATTGAATGTTCATTAAATAATTTGAAATGTTATTAATAATGGATGGAAGTAGGACATTCATATCATGAAGTACTGACTTACAGTTAATTGAAAATAGAATAAAAAATTAATATTGTCAGACAAGGGCTACCATACCAGATTAGAAGTGTAGGTAATACTAATAGTATTCTGAAATTAATAAAGTTACCAAATATTCTTTGGGCATAAATCACCGTAAACATTGTTAAGCAAAAATCCAATTACAATCTCATGTGTTCCTTTGTTTATTGTGCCTAACATATATTTTGAATTATTTAAGTCATACGAGTAACTTATATTACATTTATTGGCTATGTTAACTCCCGTCATAGCTGAAAAACCAACTCCTTTACGATAACTTCCTCCGACCCATAAAAGATCACGGTATTGTGCTTTGAAATTCACGTCAACTGAAAGAGGTGCTGATGCAATATACCTAACCATAACTGACGGTAAACCATTTATATCTTCCGTTATTGGAACACGAAAACCCCCTGTGCCAAATAAATGTGGAATTAAAGTCGATTTATATAATGTGTTATCTACTAAACTTAGTTTAACCGGAATTATTTGTTGTGCAGATATCCCCATAAAATACAAATCTGAATAAAGCCACAGTCCTGCATTTAGCTCAGGATTTATTTTTTTGACTGATGTACTCGCTAAATTTACTGCAGGATCAAACGAGTTTGCGAGCGTTACTTTATCTAGCTTTAAACTAATTGCAGAAAATCCCAATCCAATACCTGCTGCAAGACTTGTTTTATCAGTTAATCCAATATGATATGAATATGTAGCATACCCGGTAAGCCTATTGATGTATCCTGTGGAATAGTTCACTACTGTCATTCCCAGGCCATGATGCGGAGCTGCTGAGCTATAATCTTGCCAATAGGATTGTCCCCTGGGATTCATGCCTTTGGTTTCAAAAGAAGTGGCAGTGGTTCTATAATCTTTTTTACCAATGGGTCCATGAATGGTTGCATAAAATGTCTTGGGTGCACCATCAATACCCACCCATTGATTTCGGACACTGAGTTTTACATCAATATAATTCTCTATTCCGCCAATGGCAGGATTGATGATATAATTATTCATTATATATTGTGTATAGTGTGGCTTCTGCTGAGCAAAGGCAACAAAGGATATTAATGTAAAAAAAAAGTTGAGGTAGAATCTTTTCATTTAATTTATGATGGTTACATAACCAACAATTTTTTTTCTACCTGACTTAGGGTCAATCACATAATAGTATGTTCCAAAGGGCAACAGCTTCCCATTAAACTTTCCATCCCATGGGGTAGGGTAACCAATTGAGCGAAATAAAAGTTGCCCTTCTGCATTATACACTTCTACGATAGCATTTGGATAGTCTTTTAAATCAGGAATATCCCAACGATCATTTATTCCATCCCCATTTGGAGTAAATGTATTCGGTGGCTTTGGGTTGCGAAGTACTTTTACGAGAATGTTGTCTTTTGTAGTACAATTTCCTATGCCGGTTGCACTGAAAGTGTATAAGATATCATCTTGCGGTTTAATTACCCTCGGATTTAATGTATCCACCCTATTTAGATATGTTGGTGGATCCCAACTATAATTAAGATTTATGCCATCTGCAGTGGCCTTAATGATCGCTTCCGCATCGTCAAAGAGTTTGAAATCCGGACCTGCATTTACTGTTGGATTTGGAAATACCTTGATGGTTTGAAATGTATCACGATAACAACCATTAGATGCTGTAAAACGGTAGTTGATGGTGAACAGTCCCGGACCAGCGATTGATGGTGAAAAATTTCCTGAAGAAGTCACACCAATACCTGAATAAATACCAACACCTCTTGGAATTCCAGTTACATCTGTAAAGCCTGCAGTATTTATTTTATACATTGGATCGAGTTGGCAAAGTGAGGGCATTGAATCAAATTTGACTAGTGGACTGCCATTTATTTTTATTGATTTAGTAATTTCATTTACACAAATTCCTCCTGAATAGGCTACAACTCTTATTTTATACTCTTTAGATCCTACCTCTCTGAAGTCTGCATAACGATACTTATATTGTTTTTTGGGTGACGGTGTTTCATCAATGGTCTTTGGACTAGCCCCAGGGTTATTGGCATTCCAATTCCAATAAATTTCTAGCCGTGTTACATTTCCAAAATCAACTGTTGATTCATTTACTAGAAAAACATCGTTATTGCTACAAAGCTTGATTTCATTTACCATACTGAAATTCGCTTTTGGTGTTGCGCCATTCACTGTCAATACTTTTGTAAGTTGATCTAAGCATCCATCAGCTGATTCAGCTTTCAACGTAATATTATATAGTGCTGACCTTGAATACGCATGTGATACATCTTTTCCCGAGGCTTCATTAAGTGTTGCAGAGCTCAACGGATCTCCAAAGTTCCAAAGCAGTGATTTTATTGTCCCGCCTGCAGCAATTGTTGTATTGGTAGTAAAATTCGCCTTGGCATCATCTAAACAAACATCTGGAAGTTCAAATTTTACAACTGGATTGGGGAAAAGTTTAATTTCCTTTTCAAGCATATTCTTGCAGCCTGATGTTGTTGTTAATAGCAGTTTGATTTTTACCAATGATGTATCAAATATCTTAATCGGTGCTTTATTTATTGAAGCATTTGAGAATGTATCTGGTAATGACTTTGTTGAATAAGACCATTTCCATTCTTTTATTATAGATATTCCACCAATTGTAGATCTATCTATCAACTTTACAGGCTTGCCAATACAATATGGTTGTTCTAAGTCAAAATCCGGCAATGGCTTATTACTTAATTTTATGATGCTGGAATACTCATCACTGATGCAGCCAATGTCATTTATTGTTTTAAGTGAAATTTTCTGGTCTCCATCTGTACTAAAAACGTTGGAAATATTCTTCTCACTAGTTGTGTCTGGAGTTACATTATTGAATCCCCAAATAAACTTATTTACATTCCTGCCATCTGATTCTATTTGCCCCTCAAGTTTTACAGGATCTTCAAGACATCCGTTTGTTGTAGCTATAAATTTAGTCTTGGGCGGATCAAAAACCTCTAAGTCGAAGTCGATAATTTGTTCACCATTGCATCCATCTGAAGTTGGGTTGAATACTACAATGCCAATTGGATAAGTACCTTTCGTTTTGAATAGGTATTTTTTATCCAACTGAAAAACATATAATTCTTTGTTGGGGTCAGTAATGCTTTTTGTAATGGATGTGGGTTCAATAGGTTGTCCGTTATTTGATATTGCGGGTGGGTCAACTGCAACACTTTTATTTTCTTCCAAAATATCCTTGCTATTGTTAAACTTCCATTGAATTCTTAATGGTTTAAAAGGGAGGGTCACTGAAAATTTAAATGGTGCATCCTTGCATGTTGCTGGAAATGCAACTGATGAGAATTCATTTTTTATAGAAATATATTGGTTTAAATCACGCACGTTTGTTCCGGCACTGTATCCATATGATTCAAATTGCCCAAATCCATAGCAAAAAGCATTGAAGCCTGAATCTGAGGTCATTTGTATTCCAAGATATTGGCTTGGTGAAACATTGAAACTTTCTTGTAAGTAAGAGTATCCAGTTGTGCCAATGGACTTGAATGAGGCTGATGGTAGATTTCCATTTATTTTGAAACTTGGAATGCCCTCATCCTTGATAACAACATTGACATTTTGCTCCTTGATTTCATTTTTTGGAGATAAAAACATTGAAACATTTTTAATATTTTGTTCTACAGCATTTAGGATGATCATTTCGGGATCCCCAATCCCAATATCTAAATTTTGTGTTTGTACATATTGAGCAACTGCAATGGGTTTGTCGGCAACAATCAAAGCCGGAATTTGATCCTTGTTGTTTGAAGACTCTTCAAATTCGCCTTTGTTTAAATTGACAATACGATTGTTTATTTTAACAACTGTATTGTCGTCTTTGGCCAGCACCCGAAAAATAAAAGTGTTTTTACCTTTAATGGGAGTTATAAAATATCGCTGACCCCATGTATTGATTGGGTAACATTGCTGCATCAATGGATCCAATGAACCGGCGTTCATCACTGCAGGAATCCTAGCAGCACTGCTTCCTGAGAAAACAGCTATTTTTCTACATGGGTTATCACCATCGGGTATGGATTCTATTTCAGTGCCTGTAAGATCATTATCGCTTTGAAATGAATATACGTCTCCAGGTTTATCCAGTAGTATTTCATATGGTGTGCTGCTTGCAACTCCATCTTTCCTTAAATTGATTCTGACCTTTGTTTTATCTTCTACTGAAACGATTGTGAATTGTGATTTTGCTTCTTCTCCTGCACTAGTTCTGTTAGACAACTGGGTGTATGAAAAGGTGATATAACGCCTTTCTAACACGCTTTTAGGTAAAATGATAGTGGCTGTGGAACGGCTTCCTGCATAGATATGGGCATATACAACTACCGGCGGTTGATTATCATCAACTAAAACTTTAATGCCCCTGTTTGAAACTGTTTTTAAAAGATTGGCAGGTGTTAAATCATTAGCGGATTCACCACCTGAAATATAGCTCAAGCTTCTGTTCAATACATATTCTTTTGGCTGATTTGCTTGGATATCAAATGAGATGGAAGTGCCTCCGTAAAATATTTTTCCTTTGGAATTTTTATCGGATGAAATATATAGTGATAGATTAGCAAGGCTGGGATTGGATGGCAGGCCTCCTGGCTGATGAGGGGGGAATACAGCCCAGAACTCTTTTCCCTTATTAGAAAAATCCTGGGAATAGCTTGTTGATGCGATGGCTACAAAAAACAGCATTGAGAGCAGATTTTTCATCTTCAAATTATTCCATAATTTTTTATAAAATACAATATACATAGCTTCTTGAAATATCTCATTTGCAAGATATACATCAATCAATTCTGATTGATATTTTGAAGGGTTATTTAACAAGCTCTATATCAATATTCTTAATAATTGAAGGTTTTATTTTAACATGTAATTTTTTTGGGAGTCATAAATACTTCCCCTCCCGAAAATCATGTTGTAGGTGGATGTTTGGATGAAAAAACTATATAGGAGAGGTGTTAGGCTAAAGTAAAACCACCGACTTCTGGGTAAGTCGATTCTGATTCCTGACGTCTGACTCCTGACGTCTGATTTCTAGTTATTTAACTTCAAAACCTCCAATAGATTTAACCAAACAACTTTTCCCAAAACCCTTTTTTATTTTCTGGGGGTTCAATAGTCGCAATCCGCAACCTTGTTGTAAATCCCTTGCTATCTTCAGGACCTAATTCAATCAATCCCATCTTATTGTTAAATGCATCCGGGGCTGAACTTAGGTTTTCAATGGCAATGCTTTTTCGATGCGGAGGTGTATATACTTGCAGATAAGGATAACTTCTATCAGGATAAATATAAAGTGCTACCCCCAATGCTGGGTCTGATAAAGTGCAATGTGGCAAGGGCTCATCTGGCATGAGCTCAAAACAATTATCCAATGATACATCCTTTAATGAAGCAGCCTTGAACCACTTATTATTACTTATGATCTTCCTAGTTGGAATAAGTAAATCATTGAATTCAACTTCTTTTTTTGAATTGATTTGTAAGGTGGCTGTATCAATACTTTCTCCTAATTTGAAATAAGGATGCCAACCATCTGCCATTGGAATGTTTCTTCCACTTCGGTTGTGAACCGTAGTAATAATTGTCAACCTAGAACCTGCTTCAAGACGATAGCGGATGTTCATGTCAAATGCAAAAGGATAGCCAGGATCCGTGCCTTTATATCTGTATAACAAT
>CAMBGO010000100.1 GCA_945866165.1 Chitinophaga pinensis
AGACTACCTGGTTCCCCTTGATGCGATCCATAAAAAAATTATGCCCAACCCTGCTTGATGTGTCATAATATCGAATACCTGCATAGGTAAATGAATCAGTTCTCATATAGATTCCAGCTCCTGAGGACTCCTGTATTAAACTCCTAGTATACTTTGCTTCAAAGGAAGTTCTCTTGCCGTTGGCGATGGGAATCAAATAAGCATTCCCAACCCAAAGCAACAAGGCAAGAAAGATCCCTCCAATTATATAAGGACGAAGGATTCTTCTTAAGCTAACCCCTGTGGCTAAGATTGCTATAAACTCAGATCGATTGGCCATCTTCGATGTAAAAAAAATCACCGAAATGAATACAAAGAGAGGGAACAACAATGCAATTATGTAAGGTATAAAACCTAGGTAATATTGTGTGAAAATTTGTTGTGCCGTCAAGCCGGATTTTACAAAGTCATCCGTCTTTTCGCTCATATCAATAACTGTGCTAATGATTGTTAGCAGGATAACTGAGAAAAAAAATGTAGAAAGAAACTTCTTTAGGATATACCAGTCAATCTTCTTCATACGATGTCACAAAAGTATCACTTAAAATGACAGGTTGCGATACTGAATTCAACTGTTTTTCTTTAGAAACTTTGCATAATTATCCAAGCATCTTTTTCTAGCTAATTCGTGGGATACGATTGGTTGGGGATATTCCAAGCTATCAAATTCGGGTACCCATTTTCTGATATATTCTGCTTTTTTATCGAATTTTTCAGTTTGAAGTGAAGGGTTAAATACCCTGAAATAAGGAGCAGCATCGCAACCTGAACCAGCAGCCCATTGCCAACCGCCATTGTTTGCGGCCAAATCAAAATCAAGTAAGAGCTTTGCAAACCAGGCTTCACCCCAACGCCAGTCTATCAAAAGATGCTTTGTTAAAAAACTAGCAACAATCATTCTCACCCTGTTATGCATAAAACCCGTATGAAAGAGTTCGCGCATTCCAGCATCAACAATGGGATATCCAGTCTCACCCTTACACCATTTATCAAACTCCTCCTCATTGTTTCTCCACTGAATTGCATCATATTCTTTCTTAAACGATTTACCCTTTCCAACATGCGGGAAATTCCATAAAATCATGTGGTAGAAATCCCTCCATATTAATTCATTAAGATAAGTCTCGGATCTCAGTAACGCAAATTGTGCCAATGCCCTAATGCTAATTGTACCAAAGCGAAGATGCAACCCTAATTTGCTGGTTCCCACAATGGCGGGGAAATTTCTGTTATCTCCATATTGATTCACAATAACCTCAGGAAAGGCTTTGGAAGGATATGAAAATTCCTTTGATTTAAAACCCATTGATTCAAGGGGAATGATACTGGGATTATTGAATTTCAGAAACGTATTTAACAATGAGCTCGTATCAAAATTATTTATTGGCTCCTTCAAAAGTCGAAGTTTCCATTTTCTACTATACGGTGTAAAAATTGTGTAGGGCAAGCCGTCATCTTTTGTGACTTCATTCTTTTCGAAGATCACTTGGTCCTTGTACGTATTGAATTGAACACCTGATAAATTTAATATTTCCTTGATCTGTTCATCGCGTTCAACTGCATAAGGTTCATAATCATGGTTGGCCACAACTTCCTTGATTTGATATTCTTTCAACAGATCAGTAAAAACTTCTTTAGGAGTTGAATAAAAACTCATTATACCAGCACCCAACTCTAATAATTTCGAGTTTATTTCTGTAATAGTTTGATGGATAAATTGCACACGGAGGTCGTATGGCTTATCCAATTTATCAAGTATGTTTTTGTCAAATATAAAAATTGGGAGAACCGGTAGCCCTTTATTTAGTAGTTGATAAAGGCCATGGTTATCATCCAGGCGCAAATCACGTCTGAACCAGAAAATTGAAATTTCAGGTTTATTTTCCATAAAATATTAAACAAGCTAAGTGCATGAAAGTTTAGAACAAAATAAATGACTATGAATCTGTTTCTGGAGCACCGTGAATAATACCAGATTTAACAGCATACATGACCAATCCCGCCATAGACTTGGCACCCGTTTTTACTTTTAATTTATCGCGAATTGCTTCAACAGTACGAGGACTTAATTCAACAATATCGGCAATCTCCTTGGTGCTTTTTTCTTCACAAATCATGCGAAGGATAGCAATTTCCTTTTCGCTAAGCTTTGCATCAACTGGAAGGCTTACCTCTATCTGGCGTTTCATTTTCAGTCCGTCAATAAGTGCCTTATTGGTAAGCTGGTTGAAAAAGTACTCTTCCTCATGAACGGTTTTGATAGCCTCGTAAATCAATTCAGGATCTGAATTTTTGGTGAGGTATGAGTTGGCACCCAGTTCCATTAGCTTGGTAATCATGGAATGATCGTTGTGCATCGTTAGCATGATGACCCTAATGTTAGGATAGAGCTTTTTTATTTCAGGCAGTGTTGTGATGCCATCCATTATGGGCATTTGAATATCAAGTAACACAACATCAGGTTGGATATGCTTTAATATTGATAGAAGCTGCATACCATTATCTGCTTCAGCAATCATTTTGATGTCTTTGTGCATTGACATGGCTGTTTTAACACCGCCTCTGAAAAGGCCATGGTCATCTGCAATAACTACTTTGATTTGTTCAGTCATTTGTTACTAATATAATGCAATGTTAGACCTTTTTCTAAAATCTATTGTTGGTAGAAGTACGTTTTTATATAGGGAATAGAAATATTTTCAAAAGAAATTAAGGGCAATATCTATTCGCAAATAATTGAATATAAACATATTGTAAAGATTATAATAAATAAATTTGAAGAAATCACAATTGATATCAGAGATTTTTCCCAAAATGAGAGGTGAAAAACACCAATTTTTAATTCGTAGTAAAACTATATTTACTAATTAATAAAAGAATTAAGTGTTAACGCTTTACTATATATCATTTTTAATTTTAATTATAGCCTTAGTATTAGGAATTAAAAACTATGAGAGATTAGAAAATTTAAAAATTATTTTTTTCATTCTTGTTTTCTCACTAATTCAAATTGTTTTCTCTGAAATTTTATATCTCATAATCGATAGAATAAATCCAAATTCATTAGCTAATAGGATAGAAAAGGGATTCTCACACAAATTAAAATGGATCAGATCAAAATTGGCATAGCTGATGACCACAAGATCTTTCGAAAGGGGGTAATCCTTTCACTAAGACAATACACCAATCTTTCCTTTATCATTGAAGCTGATAACGGCGATGAAATGATTGAAAAACTGGCAACAGAAAAGCCTGATGTGATATTACTCGACCTCCGGATGCCAGGAAAAGATGGGATTGAAGCCACAAAAGAAATAAGTAAGAAATATCCTGATATCCGCATCTTGATTCTCACCATGTACGAGGATGAACGTTTTGTTTCACACCTCATGGAAAATGGAGCCAATGGATACCTGCTTAAAAATGCAGAACCGGCAGAAATAAAAAAGGCCATCCTGGAAGTAATGGTTAAAGGTTTCTATCTAAATAATTTTGTAAATAGAATTCTCCTTAAAAAATCTACAAATAAGAACAAAGCAACCCCATCACTCAACAGCGAAGTGGTACTTTCAGACAAAGAAAAAGAAGTAATCCAATTGCTTTGTAGGGAATATACAGCCGCTGAAATTGCGACAAAAATGGAAATTTCCTCCAGAACAGTTGAATCGATAAAAGATAGGCTCATGGAGCGCTTTGGCACTAAAAATACCGCAGGATTGGTCTTCTTCGCAGTGAAAAACAACCTGATTGATTGATTTCATAAAGAAAATCCAAAAGTTAATTTTTCATTGATTAGCTCCTTCTAATTTGTAGTAAATTTGTAAAAAAAAGATGAGCAGGCACGGAAAAGTGATGGTGGCCATGAGTGGTGGTATTGACAGTACCGTTGCAGCCCTCATGCTCAATGAACAAGGCTATGAAGTGATTGGAATCACCATGAAAACATGGGACTATGCCGTTTCAGGTGGCAGCAAAAAAGAAACAGGATGCTGCAATATCGATTCTTTTAATGATGCACGTGCAGCCGCAGTGCACCATGGTTTTCCTCATTATATACTTGATATTAGAGAAGAATTTGGTGATTTTGTTATTGAAAATTTTGTGGACGAATACATCGCAGGCAGAACACCAAACCCCTGTGTAATGTGCAACACCCATATAAAATGGAGGGCCTTGCTAAAAAGAGCCAATGCAATGGATTGTGAATTCATTGCAACAGGGCATTATGCAAAAACAAGAGAAGAAAATGGACGCTATTTGATTAGCAAAGCCGTTGATGAAACCAAAGACCAAAGTTATGTGCTATGGGGTCTTCAACAAGACTTACTTTCTAGAACCCTCCTGCCACTTGGTGGTTTTAGAAAATCAGCTATTAGACAAATGGCACATGATTATGGCTATCCGGAACTCGCGAAAAAATCAGAAAGCTATGAAATATGCTTTGTGCCTGATAATGACTACCGCGGATTTTTAAAAAGAAATGTACCAGGGCTAGAAGAAAAATTAGACGGTGGCTTTTTTATTGATAAAAATGGAAATATTATAGGTCAACATAAAGGCTACCCGTTTTATACTATTGGACAGCGCAAGGGATTGGATATAACATTTGGAAAACCAGTGTTCGTTACAGCCATTGACCCAAACAACAATACAGTAACACTTGGCGACGAAGATGATTTATTGAAAGATGAAATGTGTGTAGGCAAAATGAATTACATAAAATACCCAATTATCGAAGATGGAACAGAAGCTGTGGTAAAAATTAGGTACCGGGACAATGGCACAAATGCAACTATTTACAATAATCATCGTGACTTAAATGTTTCATTTCATGGTCAGGCGAAAGGTATTGCGCCAGGACAATCAGCCGTATTTTACGAAGGTGATGATGTATTGGCGGGAGGTATTATATTAAGAAAAGAACAAATTAACAACCAATAAATTACCGGCAATAGTTGAAACAGCTTTTCTTTATTTTAATGATTTGTATTGGAATTACATCCTGTGAAAAGGAATCTGAAAACCTTGCACTACCTTCCATTTCCTCATATTATCCACTTCAAGTTGGTAAGTCAATAACATATAAACTCGATTCAACAGTCTATCTTAACCTCGGAACCACAAAAGAAGTTCACAGTTATGTAATTCAAGACAGGATTGATGCCATTATTAATGATAATACTGGCAGGCCTTCTTATAAAGTAAAAAGAATGCTAAGAAATAATATCGATACCACTAAATGGCAGGATCTGACTTCATATCTTGTTACGGTAGCCGACAAACAATTGGAATTAGTTGATAAAAACCTCCGATTTATAATACTAAAGGAACCAATCAGAGATGATTTTGAATGGAAAGGAAATAGCTTTATTAACACCATCTCTTTCCCAGAAATTCAATTTTTAGACCAATGGGAATATAAATACCAGAATGTTGGAAAGCCCTATTTACTGAACGGACAAACCTTTCCTGAAACAATCAGTATTATACAGCAAGTAGATACGTTGGGTTCTCCTCAAAATAAATCTTTCTATTTTGAGATAATAATCGCCAAGGAAGTATATGCAAAAAATATTGGCTTAATATCAAAGGAGTTTTTTCATGAAACCTGGCAACCACCCAATGCAAATTCAAATAATGGATATTATGAAGCCAATAGCTATGGCATAAAATTAAGTATCATAAAAAGTAACTGAACACTGAAATGAAAAACACGATCTTATTTTTTTTACTAATTCTTACGCTTCAAGCAAAATCACAATATAGCAGGTATATCATTGAATTAACCAACAAACAAGGAACTACTTTTTCATTATCAAATCCCTCGGCATTTCTTTCAGAGGAAAGTATAGTAAGAAAAAGAAGATACAATATCTCAATTGATAGCATTGACCTGCCAGTTAACTCATCTTATCTTGATAGCATTAAAAAATCAGGAAATGTAGAAATTCTCAATGTTTCAAAATGGTTAAATCAGGTGTTGATAAAAACAACTGATCAAAATGCATTGAATAAAATATCAAAATTTAGCTTCGTTAAAAAGAGATACCCTATTGCCAGAAGAAGCAATGAAATAATTGATAAATCTTCACTGGGTCATCTTACTAATTCAGAAACATCGCTTCAGGAAACATTTGAATACGGTAAGTCTCCTATCAACTATGGTAGCACTGGACCACAAATTATGCTACATGAAGGTGAATACATGCATGAAAGAGGACTTCAAGGTCAAGGAGTAAAAATTGCTGTATTTGATGCCGGATTTTTTAAATACCAAAACCTCACTGCATTTGACAGCCTTCGTCAAAAACAACGCATCAAGGGCACATGGGATTTTGTAGAACGCAACAGCTCTGTAAATGAAGACGACATCCATGGTATGTGGTGCCTCTCAATTCTTGCAGGAAATTTACCTGGCACCTATGTTGGCTCAGCTCCACAATCAAATTACTATCTATTTAGAACAGAGGATGCTTTTTCAGAATATCCTGTAGAGGAACAAAATTGGGCCGCAGCAGCTGAAAAGGCAGATAGCCTAGGTGTTGACATCATAACATCTTCACTTGGATATAGTGAATTTGATGACGCCAGCTTCAACTATACTTATGTCGACATGAATGGATTGAAGACCACTGTTAGTAAAGCGGCCGCCATCGCAATAAAAAAAGGAATGATTGTAACGAACAGTGCTGGCAACGAAGGAAACAAAAAATGGAAATATATCATAGCGCCTGCTGATGTAAAAGATGTGCTTACCGTAGGCGCAATTAATATTAGTAAAGCAGTAGCACCCTTCTCAAGTTATGGTCCTGCTTCCGATGGTCGCGTTAAACCAGATGTAACATCTGTTGGATTGAATACCTTTTTAATAAACAGCAATGGGGCGGTTGCTCAGGGAAATGGAACATCATTTTCAAATCCAAATATAGCTGGATTGGTTGCATGCCTATGGCAAGCATATCCTGAATTTACCAATCTTGAAATTATTAATGCCGTTAGACAAAGTGCAGATCATTTTTCCAAACCTGATGACAGGACTGGGTATGGTATTCCAAATTTCAGAATTGCCTACACTGCGTTGGATAAGGAAAGACAATTAAGAAAAGTAAAAGAAATACTTAAAGCAGATGATATAAAAGTTTTCCCAAATCCAATATCCGACAGAATTAATGTTGCATTTAAAAATGATAACAGTACGAAAATTGATTTTGCATTATTTTCCATGGATGGTAAATTAATAAGATCATATCATTTTGATCTCAATCAAAATGAATTCCACTTATTCAATTTAGAACAACTAGAGAGTATCCCATCAGGGCAATATATCCTTACATATAACAATGGGTTGAAGAAAGGGTCAATTAGAATTTTGAAGTAAGCAAGGCCACAAAAAGTTGATCTCCGCCAGCTTCCAACCCATTAATTAATTTAGAATTGACTACAGACAATTCTGTACTGAGTTCAATCTCTTTTAAAACATCTTCATTTTCAGATTTGAAAACAGAACAAGTAATGTATAATAAGTACCCATCTTTTTTTAGATAGGGTGCAATTTTTTGAACTATCGCAATCTGCCTTTTCTGAAAAAAAGCCAAATCAGATTCTTTGAAGTTTCTCAACCATTCAGGGTCTCTCTTCCATGTACCCGATCCTGAGCAGGGAACATCTGCAATAATAAAATCAACGCCAGTAGCTGGAGTATTTTTTGTTATAATCTCACCTGCAGCATCTGAAAAGAGATCAACTGTAAATATTGATTCAGCTTTTATATCAGCTGCTCTGAAACGCTGCTGTAGTTCATTCAATATCGACTCACGAACATCCGAAGCATACATTTTTGAGGCAGGAAAATAATCATGAAACATAATTGATTTACCACCACTTGCAGCACATGCATCCCACATTACTATTGGCTTTTCAACATTGGGAAACAGCAATGCCGTTTGTTGTGAACTGATATCCTGCACTACATACTCCTTGTTTTGAATAAGGATTGAGGAT
>CAMBGO010000101.1 GCA_945866165.1 Chitinophaga pinensis
TTTAAAAGTGTTCTGCCTGCATAGTATTGCGGCAGCTCTTCAACTTTGACACCATATGCCTTGGCCCTTCCTTCAGCCCATCCCCCACTCCATATATTGCTTCCAGCAATAACAGCGTCGGGATTCACTACATTCACCCTGATCTTGTCTTTCCCAAGTTCAGCAGCATTAAGCCTACTCAAATGTAACTGTGCTGCTTTGGCAGATCCATAACCTGCATTGTTAGGGCCGCTCACCAATGCATTTTTACTAACAATATTTAAGATATCGCCACCAATGGATTGCTTTTTCATTATACCAACAGCTTGTTGTGTTACAAGAAACTGTCCTTTTACCAACACGTCATATAATATATCCCAATCGGCTTCGGTATGTTCCTCGATCGTTTTGGAAATTGACAACCCTGCATTATTTACAATGAGGTCGATGCCGCCAAAACTCAACGAAGCAATTTTGAATGATTCGGAAACTGTTGATGATACAGTTACATCCAACATAGTCACTGCAACATTGTCTTTTCCGAAAAGTGAAATAAATTCATTTCTTGCTGCTTCCAAGCGTTCTGAATTATTATCAGATAATACAACACATGCTCCTTCTTCTGCAAACTTTTTTGCAATGGCCTTTCCAATACCTCCACCACTTCCAGTGATCAAGGCTATTCTTCCACTCAACGCCTTCGGCTTTGGCATGCGCATCAACTTAGCTTCTTCAAGTAACCAGTATTCAATATTAAAAGCTTCCTGTCGTGGTAATGAAGTATAAGAAGAAATAGCTTCTGCGCCTTTCATTACGTTGATCGCATTGATATAAAACTCAGCAGCTACCCTTGCAGTCTGCTTGTCTTTTGCAAATGTAAACATGCCCACACCTGGATAAAGAATCACAACTGGATTGGCATCGCGTATGGCTGGGCTATTAGGATGCTTGCATGCTTCATAATAGTTGGCATAGAGTTTTCTGTATTCAACAAACAAGGGCTCAATGATTGATTTGATTGAATTCAGATCTGATAAATTTTCATTCGGCGCGAGGTTCAAAACCAGTGGAGCAATTTTTGTTCTTAGGAAATGATCAGGACAACTTGTTCCCATTGGAGCAAGTCTTGAAAGTTCATTGGAATTAATGAATTCCAACACCCTGCTATCATCAGTAAAATGTCCAATCATTTTAGTTTGGCTAGAACAAAAACCACGAAGAATAGGTGCAAGGTTTGCAGCCTGTGCTAATCGTTCAACCGGTTCGAGCGACTTGATTTTAACTCCACCAAAATCAAATTTCTTTTGGGTTATACTATCTTGTAAGAACTGTGCGCATTTCTCAATCACATCGAGGGTATTAACATAACTTTCGTATGCTGTATCACCCCAAGTAAATAAGCCATGTGATCCCAACATGATGCCAATGATACCGGGATTATCATCAAGACATTTTTTTAACTGCAATCCGAGATCAAAGCCTGGTCGTTGCCAAGGCACCCAACCAATCTTACCGTCAAACAATTCCTTTGTTATTTTTTCTCCATCTTTTGATGCTGCAATTGCAATAGCTGCATCAGGATGCAAGTGATCAATATGTTTAAAAGGAAGAAAACCATGAAGAGCAGTATCAATTGAAGGCGCTTTTGAATCAAGGTCATAGATGCAGTGATTAAACAAGGCAACCATTTCATCTTCATGATTTAACCCTCGGTATACATTTGTGAGACTGCGCATTCTATCAACATACAATGCAGCCAATCCATTTCTTTTCATCGTGCCTAAGTCGCCGCCGCTGCCTTTTACCCACATCACCTCAACTTCATTTCCAGTTAATGGGTCTCTCGTCATTGCCTTACAAGAAGTATTTCCACCACCATAATTTGTTAATCGAAGATCTGCTCCTAATAAATTAGATCGGTAAACAAGAAGCGCAACTTCATCGCCTGCCATTTCTGATGCTTTATTTTCATCCCACAAATAGCTAACATGATTGTATTCCATATTTAAATTCAATATTTAATTTATTTCAACATATTGCCATATCCAACAACCAACACAGAAAGGATGATCACTGAAATTCCAAGTATGATTGTTCGATTTGTTTTTTTACTTACCCCTGCCCATTCTTTCAACATAATTCCCCAGCCATTCGCAACGAGTATGATGAATGCCATGTGAAGAATCCAACTGCTCGCTCCATTTCCCAATTTGCTTTCACCCATTCCATAGAAAAAAAATTGAAGGAACCATGTAGTACCAGCAAATGCAGAGAATAAATAATTTTTAAACAATGGTTTGGCGCTGTTTCCGTAATCGCCAAATGACTTGTTTCGAAAATTTAAAATCACACACCATATCAAATTTGTTGTAAGTCCACCCCATAATAAAACTACATACGTCACATTATTTTGGAACAAAGGATTCAGCCCCATTGAAACAGCAGCTTCAGCCATCGGCTTTCCAACTTCTATTCCAAAATTAAAACATGCACTCATGATACCTGAGAACACTGCAACAAGCAATCCTTTAACCAAGCTGAATTCTGCAACAGATTGCTGTTTTTCAGCTTCACTCATTTCTTTCTCTTTCATCATGCCGGCCTTGCCGCTTATATAAATGCCAAGCAAGCAAAGAAAAACTCCAAGCAATACAATTCGACCCCAACCGGTTGATATCAAATCATAAATACTTGTTTTTCCTTCTACAGGAAAAAAATAATAATAAATTGAGGGAACCAACGCTCCGAATGCAGAACAGAAACCAAGAACAACTGAATTTCCCAGGGACATGCCTAGGTATCTAACTCCCAACCCATAGGTCAATCCACCAACACCCCAAAGCAAACCAAATAGCAACGTGTATTTTATAATATCTGGTGAAGTTGATCGGATGATTTCACTAAAACCAGGTACTGTTAAATAGGCTGCAAATGGAGGAATAATTAACCAAGAAAACAATCCGCCAACAAGCCAATAGCTTTCCCAATGCCAACCTTTTACCTTTTTGAAAGGCATGTAAAAACTTCCGGAGGCAAATCCACCGATAAAATGAAAAATGATTCCTAAGATGGACTGCATCAATTCCTAATTAAGTGATATGGACTTCTAAAATTTGAATGGTTTTCCATTCACCATCACTTCCTGTGTTGCCTCATCAAAGGTTGCCTTGGACCCAGTTCTAGAAGCAGCAGTGGTCATGATATTTGCAATTGAATGATAATATCCTACTTCAACAGGTGCATTCGTTTCCTTTCTGCTTCGAATACATTCCATCCAGTTGCGAACATGCGCAGATGTAAGTGTATCACCTCCTGTATTTGCAGATGCAACAACTTTTACTGATTCATCAGCAAGATCGTATGGCGCAAGCAGATTTTCTTTCATTCCCATAGCAGAAGCCATTCTATTCGTTAAACCACCTTTTGATGAAACCTTGTTTGTAATGAGGTTCAATTCACCACCATTGCTGTAATAAATTTCAGCAGGATTTTCATCACCATTGTGTTGACGGGAAGAAAAAGTAACCTGGAAATTTTTTGAAGTATCATCACTAGGACCGTATTCAAATACGGCGGTAAGTGTGTCCCAATTTTTTCTGCCATCTTTCCAAACATATACACCACCGTTTGCAACCACACTGCGCGGATGTTTCAATCCACTGAACCAATGCACAGTATCTATTTGGTGACTCATCCACTGTCCTGGCAAACCCGATGAATATGGCCAGAACAACCTGTATTCCAAATATTTTCTTGCATCAAAGTTTTCGTAAGGACGGTTCAAGATGAATCGTTTCCAATCAGTATCTGATTCCTTCAATTGTGCAACCAAGTCAGGCCTTCTCCATCTTCCAGGTTGATTCACATTCCACGTCAACTCCACCATGGTGATATCGCCAAATTTTCCATCTTTTATGAATCGATCAGCAGCCATGTAATTTTCACCACTTCTTCTCTGCGATCCAATTTGAATAATACGGTCTGTAGCCTTAATTGCTTTGAGAGCAGCCCGGTTATCCTCCATCGTTTCAGCAAAAGGTTTTTCAACATAGGCATCGCAACCAGCCTTAACCGCTTCGATGGCATGCAGGGCATGTTGAAAATCTGATGTAGCAACAAATACCGCATCTATATCTTTCAAACTATATAGCTCTTCGTTGTTTCTGCAACCTACAATGTCATGACCCATCTTGTCTTTCAACAAAGCAACACCCTCATTTCTTCTCTTGCTCCAGATATCCGAAACTGCAACAAGGTCAAAGTTCAATTCCTTGTAATGATTCATGAAGCAGGGCAAATGAGAACCCCGGAAGCGATCAGAAAAACCAATGGCTCCAACCCGAACACGGTCATTGGCACCAATGATGTTTCCATAGCTCTTAGCAGACATAGTCATTCCAGTTGCAAGAATACCAGCTCCTGCCTTTACTGAATTTTTGATGAAATCGCGGCGTTTGATAGTCATGATGAAAGTTTTAACTGTTAGTTCAATGTACGAATTTTTAGATTCTTATAAGACACATTATTTCCATGATCTTGTAATAAAATATTCCCTTTGGGAGCAGCAGCAAAGCCTTTGTATTTTTCATATTTGGACCTTGCAACCAAGGCATTGAAAATATTGCTATTACGTTCGTATTCCAACACTTTAAACCCGTTCAACCAATGCTGAACAATATTATTTGGATAAGCAACAATTCTACCCTGGTTCCAGTCGCCAATTTTTCGTTGAAAACGTTTATCCAACTTTACAGGTGGTATCAAATCATACAGTCCTGATAATTTCCTGTTACCAACAACGCCCATCTTCGCATCAGGATGCCTTTCATCATCAAGGATTTGGTATTCCAAACCAATACCAGATTTGCCCCCAGAATCAAAATCTTCATTTACGAAATACTTGATCCCTGAATTGGCACCTTCTGATAACTTAAATTCAAAGGTGAACTCAAAAGCACCATATAGTTCATCGGTTACAATATCATTTCCTGTTTCGGAGCCATCAGAAGGACTAACATTGATTACACCATCAACAACAGACCAATGCTTTTCCGGCATTGTCTTACCATGCACTGCACGCCATCCAGCAAAATCTTTTCCATTGAATAAAAGCTTAATACCTTGTGATTTTTCTTGTTCAGACAATGTATTGTTCAATAAATTGATAACAGGTATTTGATCTGTTGGTGATACTTTGAGATTTTGTGTTTGAATGCGAATATTCTTCCACCTGATTTTCATCCCTTCTTTCATATCACCATAAATTGCATGTACTTGCAGTGCAATAAATCCCTTTGAAGTCATGTCATCTATGAGGTGGGAAACAGGAATTCCATTGATCCATGTTCGAATGGTATTTCCAATTGCTTCAATCCGATATTTATTCCATGTGCCAATTTTAAAAGCCTTTTTCCCTTCAGGATTGATATTCGGAATATACAGCCAGTCCCTCCTTGCTTCATCATAAATTCCGCCAGACCAAGCACGGTCTGTTGGATCTACTTCCATTTGATAACCATACACCCTATAATTCTGGTAATCAGCTTTTGACAGGCTTCTGAATTGTATACCTGAATTCATTACTTCATCTACCTTGAGTTCAACTTCAAAAATAAAATCAGAAAATTCCTCATCGGTACACAAAAACGAATTAGTTGTATTGGATACTGTAACGCCGACGATTTCCCCGTTTTCTACATAATATTTTGCAGCGCCATTTTTTTGATTCCAACCTTTTAGATCTTTCCCATTGAATAAATTTCTCCATTGTGCATGGATATTATTTACAGAAAGCAACAAGAGTAATAATGTAGCCATGAAATGCAAGAAGATATTTCTTTTCATATAAATAGATTATGTTATTTAGTGTTGAATTTTTTTCATTGTTGGAATCAATGCGTGCATGAATAACCAAGCTAAAATATAGGCAGCACTGCAAATAATAAACATAATTTGATACCCCGTTTCGACATGTCCCATTCCTTTGTAATAATCGAATAGCAGTCCTGCGCTTCGGGCAATGAAGATACTACCCAAAGCCCCAAACATTCCTCCGAAGCCGATTACAGAGCCGACAGCATTTTTGGGAAACATATCACTAACGGTGGTATACATATTTGCACTCCATGCTTGGTGTGCCGACATAGCCAAGCCTATCAATAAAATAGCAAACCACATATTCGTGGTGCCTGCGAATTGTGTAAAAGCTACTGGTAAAACAAAGAGAGCATAACTAAACATTGATGTTTTTCGAGATTTGAATACTGTCCAACCCCGTTTGATAAAAAACATTGGCAACCATCCACCAAAAATACTTCCAACTGCAGCCATTGTATAAACCATTGCAACAGGCAAGGCGATTTCTGTTGTTGATAAATGATACTGCTTCTGTAAAAAATCAGGAAGCCAAAATAAAAAGAACCACCAAATAGGATCTGTCATAAATTTTCCAATGGAAAATGCCCATGTTTGACGATATCCCAATAATTTAATCCACGGTATTTTAGTCTCAGTACTATCAGTGCCTATTTCATCATCAGAATGAATATGATCAAATTCTGCTTTTGAAAGCTTGGAATGCTTTTGGGGCACTTCATAAATTATTATCCAAAAAATCAACCATACAAATCCTGTAAGTCCCGTTAAGATAAAGGCCCATTTCCAACCCCATGCATTTGCAATAAAAGGTACTGTTAGTGGAGCCAAGATTGCGCCAATGTTTGTTCCGGAATTAAAAATACCTGTGGCAAATGCCCTTTCTTTTTTGGGAAACCATTCTGCAATTGATTTAACTGCTGCAGGAAAATTACCTGCCTCGGTAACCCCCAAAAAACCCCGAACGGTCATGAATCCAATGGTTCCAGAAACAGCAGCATGCATCATGGCGGCGATGCTCCACAGCGTCGTTGCCAAGGCATAACCAATCTTTGTTCCTACTTTATCAATAATTCTTCCAGCACCAATAAGTCCGATTGCATAACACAACTGAAATACAATAACAATATTTGCATAATCTGTTTCAGTCCAATTGTATTCAATAGTTAAAGGGGCTTTCAATAAACTAATTACGGCCCTGTCGAGATAATTAATTGTGGTGGCAAAAAATACCAAGCCACAGATTCTCCATCTGTACTTTCCCATGGAAGCTTCGTTTTGGTTGTTCTCCTATTGGAGAATTATTATCTATTTTAAATCAGCAACAATCGCCATTGCTTTCTCTGTCTTGCTTCTTAATAAATGATAGTCTTTGTCCTCCAACATCCCATCTGAAATAAGTTTACTTCCTAATCCAACTCCAACCACCCCACTTTTAAACCAGGCATCTAAATTTTCGGTTGAAATATCGACTCCTCCAGTTACGATGAAAGACAATGTACTAAACAATGGCATAATGGAGCGTACAAAACCAGGTCCAAGAAGTTCTCCAGGGAATAATTTAATCAATTGATACCCATGTCGATCAGCTTGATGTATCTCAGTTATAGTCATGCAACCCGGAATCCATAATATCGTATGAGAAGAAACAACTTGATGAACCTCCGCATCAAATACAGGGCTCACCAAAAAATCAGCACCTGCTGCAATGAACGATGAAGCATCCGAACCAGTTTTTATTGTCCCAGCTCCAATCACCATGTCAATCATGGTTTGATTTCTTTCTTTAATGAGTAGTGAAAAATTTTCTAGGGCATGTTCGCCTCTATTGGTAAATTCAATTGCGCGAATACCCGATTCATATAAGATCTTTGCTACAGCAATGCAGACATCAGGATCATGATGATAAAAAAGAGGTAATATCTTTTGCTCTTTTATGCGTAGTATTATTTCATCTTTTTTCATCATGGCAATATTTTTGAATATACATCATTTTTTGATTGACTTGTATGGTCGCCTGCTTCTGCATGTTTACCTACTGCAGCTACAGTGGAAAACTCAATCATTTTTGTTGGTCCAAGCTGGCTGTATAAACCAAAAATAATTCCGGCCATAAAACAATCTCCAGTTCCTACT
>CAMBGO010000102.1 GCA_945866165.1 Chitinophaga pinensis
GCATTGTTTCCCCACCACCCAGCAAGCCTGTTAATTGATTGATCTGTATGAAATTTTTCATTGATAAAAACTGCTCCCATAGCCCCTGGCCCTGCATTGAGGTATTTATAAGAACACCAACAGGCAAAATCCACACCCCAATTATGTAAATCCAATTTAATATTGCCAACTGCATGTGCAAGGTCAAACCCGACCAACGCCCCTGCTTCATGGGCAGCGTTGGTAATTTTGTGCATGTCAAAAACTTGTCCCGTATAGTAATTAACACCACCTAAAAACACCAATGCAATTTCATCCCCTTGCTGTGATATCATTTCAATGATATCAGCATCATCAATATGTTCATTTTCTTTTTTTGCACCAAGTTCTATTAAGACTTCTTTGGGGTCTAGTCCAATCGTCCTTAAAAAGGAATCGACGGCATACTGGTCACTTGGGAAAGCCTTTGATTCAATCAATATTTTTTTTCGTCTTCCGCTTGGCTTGTAAAAACTAGCAAGCATCAAATGAATGTTTGTAGTAAGTTGATTCATGATGCTAAGCTCGGCAGGATTTGCTCCAACTAACGGACTTAATTTTGCAGCCAATTTATCATGAAAATCTAACCAGGGTTCCTTGCCTTTAAAAAATGATTCAACACCCAAGTCAGCCCATTGCTCTAAGACTTTTGCCAATGCTAGCCGAGTCGAAACAGGTTGCAATCCAAGTGAGTTTCCTAAAAAATAAACTGCTTCTGTACCATTGTGTTTGGGAAAAAGAAACCACTTTCTGAAATCCTTGAGCCCATCTTGTGCATCAAGCTTTGTTGCAAAAATTTGTGTTTTTTCGAATTTCATATTAAAACTAAATTGTACCTGTTCTTCCACCATCAACCGGGATACTCACTCCATTAACATAGGATGCTGCAGGAGAAGCCAAGAATGCAGCCACTGCTGCAATTTCTTTCGGTTCACCAAAACGTTTGGCGGGAACTGAAGACCTCATTCTTTCTACCATTACTTCCTTTTCTACTTGCGCTTTTTGGGAAAAATGCGTTGCGACGGCATCAAGTCTTGTAGTGGCTATAAAACCTGGCAACAGACTATTTACAGTTATGCCAAACTGAGCTAGCTCATTAGACATCGACTTACTCCAGGAAGCAACAGCACCGCGAATTGTATTTGATACACCCAGGTTATCCAATGGTATTCGAACACTTGTTGAGATAATATTTATAATGCGGCCATACCCATTCAACTTCATACCTGGAACGAGGTGTTTTGTAAGTATGTGATTACATATAACATGTTGACTGAAGGCTTTTTCAAATTCAGATTCATCAGCATCAACAATCATTCCAGCTGCAGGCCCTCCCGTATTATTAATTAATATATCTATTCTCTCTTTACTTGCTATAGTAGAAATTAGCAGCTCGAGGGCTTCGCGGTCATTGAAATCAATAACATGAAACTGGTGTATTTGTCCATGATTTACATCAAGTGATTCACAAGCCAATTTCAAGGACTCTTCATTTCGAGATAATAGAATGCAGGAGGCACCAAGCGAAGCCAATTCGATTGCAATTGCTTTACCAATTCCTTGTGATCCCCCGGACACAAGAGCTTTCATGCCAATTAAAGAAAGATTCATCATGATGTCAATCCTCCATTTCGTCTTTTAATTGATCTGAAATTCCAACTAGTACCTTGTCGATACGATGACCATCCATATCTATAATTTCAATTTTAAATCCTTTCCATTCAAATTTATCACCTACAACAGGGATTCTCTCTAACGTATGGAGTATAAAGCCCGCCAAAGTATCGAAATCTTGTTCACCTTCATTCATCCATTCCGCTTTTTCAAAATTGCTCAAAAAATCATAAAAAGGAATTTGAGCATCAATTAAATATGAGCCATCATCTCTTTTTACAATTTCATAATCACTTACGTCTTGCTGGGGCAAATCACCAACGATGGCTTCAAGCAAATCATTCAATGTAACCAATCCAAGCAAGGTGCCATATTCATCCACAACGAAACTTGTATGGATCTTAGTTTGTTTGAATTTTTCTAATAGTAGATAAGGACTTATGTTTTCAGGAACAAAGAGTGGTGTTTTCATCACTTCCTTAAAAAGGATATTATCATCAGTAACATACAAATCCTTTACGGAGACAATCCCTTTAATATTATCAATGTCTTTATCACATATTGGATATACAGAGTGTGGCTCCCTGATAATTTTTTCACGAATTTGATTTTCATTGTCATTCAAGTCAAACCAAATCACATCGCTTCTATGTGTCATTAACGAAGTAACATTACGATCTCCTAGGTGAAATACCCGTTGAATGATATCATGCTCTGCGTCATCAATTGCACCTTGTTCACTTCCTTCAGAAATGATAGCCTTGATTTCTTCTTCAGTTACCTGATCATCATCAGCCTTGACGCGAAAAATGCGCATAATAAAGGAGGTCGTTTTACTTAGGAGCCACACAAATGGGTGAACAACCATGGAAATAATACGCATGATAGGAGCAACAATTTTTGCGATCTTTTCTGGATTGGCAAGTCCCAATCGTTTGGGAACAAGCTCTCCTAATACAAGTGAGAAAAAAGTAATGATGATTACAACGAATGCTGTAGCAAATCCAACACTATAATCAGCCAATAATGGAAACCTTGAAAAATACAATGAAACGTAATCAACAATTTTATCTCCACTGTATATACCAGTTAGAATACCTATTGTTGTTATGCCAATTTGAACAGTTGAAAGAAATGAATCAGGTTTTTGGGAAAGCAAGAGTGCTTGTTTTGCCCTAAGATCACCTTTGTTTGATTGCGCTTCAAGACGTGCCTTTCTTGCTGAAACCAATGCAATCTCAGCCATGGAAAAAAACCCATTGACGAGCATCAGCGCAAATAGTATCAGAATTTCATTCATAAATCGTGTTGATGCAAATATAAGGTCTGTCTTGCGAAACGGCCACCTATATAGCCAAATATACAACCTAAAATGGCTCCAACTAAAATATCAAGGGGATAATGAACGCCAACGTAGACTTGCGAAAGGCAAATTAATGCTGCCCAAATGAAAAGAATCCAAAAATAGCCTGCAATTTTTCTCAACGAAACAAAAGCATATGTGGCAAAAGCAAAGTGATTAACTGCATGTGAAGATGGAAAACTACCATTTGCACCACAATATTTTGCAAGAAAATTGATATGATTCATCATCAATGGATCTCTGCAAGGTCTTGGTCGATTGTAATAATCTTTCAAAAAATGACTGCTAACCAAATCAGAAAACCCAATTAAGATAACTGCCCCTAGAATCCACCATAAAGCTTTCTTTTTTATTTTTAGAGCAAGGTATAGCAGTATGAATACATAAACTGGTACATGAAAAATTGACTCCCTCATCAATAAAGCAGCCTTGTCGAGAAAAGGATTTGAAAACGACCTATTAAACCAAAACATTATTCTAAAGTCATACTGCAATAATTTCTGAAATAATGTAAGCTTTCCGGTTAATAGAATATTTAACATATTAGCAAAATTAACATCTATTCTATCATGATATGATATCACAAAAAAATAATAAAAAATATTAAAGTTAGATTAACATGATTTGAAAAGCCAGATATTCATAAAACATCCTTTTTTTTGTTACATTGCTAAATTAAAAATAAACTGTGGCACTGATCAAAAGCATATCTGGCATTAGAGGAACAATTGGAGGTATACCGGGAGAAAACTTAACTCCAATGGATGTAGTGATGTATACTGCAGCATACGGGAACCAATTGATTACGAATGAAAATAAAAAGATCGTCATTGGAAGGGATGCTAGAATAAGCGGGCCATTTATCGCCGAAATAGTAATACAAACACTTATTTCAATCGGTGCAGAGGTAATCGACCTAGGCCTGTCAACCACTCCTACGGTGGAATTTGCGGTAATTACTGAAAAGGCTGCTGGCGGCATTATCATAACAGCAAGCCATAATCCAAGAGAATGGAATGCATTAAAACTTCTAAACGATAAAGGTGAATTTATTAGTGCAGAAACTGGAACAAAAATTCTAAATGATGCAGAGTCAGGGAATCTCCATTTCGCATCCATTGAAAACATAGGATCTGTAGTAAAAGATGATAGCTTTATGGAGAAACACCTAAATGCCATTATAGACTACCCATTGGTAAACAAGGAGATTGTAGCGCAAAAAAAGTATAAGATTGTAATTGATGCAATAAACAGCACAGGCGCCTTGTTTGTACCAGCATTATTAAAAAAACTGGGAATTGATAAAGACAATATTGTTGTTTTAAATAGTGAGGTGAATGGAAAATTTGCACATAATCCAGAACCCCTTTCTCAACACCTTAGCCAATTAGCTGCTGAAGTGATTGCACAGAAAGCAGACATCGGAATTGCTGTTGATCCTGATGTTGATAGGCTTGTATTGGTTTGCGAAGATGGGTCAATGTTTGGTGAGGAATACACCTTGGTTGCAGTGGCTGATTATGTGTTGAGCAAGAAAAAAGGGAATACCGTGAGCAATTTATCTTCTTCAAAAGCGTTAAAAGACATTACTGAAAAGCAAAATGGAACATACTACCCTGCTGCAGTTGGTGAAGTAAATGTAGTAGAAAAAATGAAAGAAGTTAATGCCGTTATTGGTGGTGAAGGCAATGGGGGAATCATTGTTCCAGATTTTCACTATGGAAGAGATGCATTGATTGGAATAGCCTTGATACTAACACACCTGGCTACTTCAGGGAAAAGCCTAAAGCAGATTAGAAGTAATTACCCTGATTATTTCATCAGCAAAAATAAGATTGAACTTGGCAATGAAATCAACCTCAATGACATTTTTGATAAACTGAAGAAAAAATACAAATCGAACCCGCTCAATACAACAGACGGCTTAAGAATTGAATTTAATAATGATTGGGTTCACCTGCGACCAAGCAATACAGAGCCAATTATCAGAATTATAGCTGAGAGTAATTTTGAAACGACAGCAAATAATATAGCCAGTAAGCTTATTAAAGATATCCAAGAATTTATATAAAAATAGAATCAGTATATTTGTTGGCTCACGTAAGGTAAACTGATTATGGCAGCTAGAATCTATTTTGACAATGCGGCAACTACCCCCATTGACCCGGAGGTATTAACAACCATGATGCCCTATTTTACAGAGCATTTCGGTAACCCATCATCAATTTATTCATACGGCAGGGAAACAAAAATGGCAATTGAAAAAGCCAGAAAATCTGTTGCATTGATATTGAATGCAAGACCATCAGAGATTTTTTTTACCAGTGGTGGGACAGAAAGCAGCAATACTGCCATCTTTTCAGCAGTCAGGCAGTTAGGTTGCAAAAGAATAATAACATCCTCTATTGAACACCATGCTACTTTACATACATGTGGTTTTCTTCATAAAAACGGCGAAGCCGTTGTTGAGTATGTAAACATCCTTTCAAATGGTCACATTGATATGGAAGACCTAGAGAAAAAACTGAATGCAGAATCATCTAAAACCTTGGTTTCACTAATTCACGCCAATAATGAAATTGGAAACATTACAGACATCAATGCAGTTGGTGAACTTTGCAAAAAATACAATGCCATATTTCATGCAGATACCGTCCAAACCGTTGGTCACTTTCCATTTAACCTGAAAGAAACGAAGGTTGATTTTATTACAGGTGCTGGGCATAAATTTCATGGACCAAAGGGTGCAGGGATTCTATATATTAACTCAGAAACTGCTATAGAACCGTTTATTCATGGTGGCGGACAAGAGCGTAACATGCGTTCTGGAACAGAAAATATTTATGGCATCGTTGGGTTTGCAAAAGCATTAGAAATAGCTACAGCAAATCACAATGCAGATAAGATTCATATCAGTGAATTGAAATTATATTTGAAAAGAAAACTAGAGAAAGATTTCAAGGGAATCATATTCAATGGAGATCCTGAAGGAAATAGTTTATACACAGTTCTTAGTGTAGGATTTCCAAGAAATGAGAAATCTGATATGCTGTTGTTTAATCTTGATGTAAACAATATCTGTGCGTCTGGCGGTAGTGCCTGCAGTAGTGGTGCTGAACAAGGTTCACACGTGATTCGTGCATTGGGAAACAACACGCACAATACAGTTCGATTCTCATTCAGCAAATTCAATACAAAAGATGAAATTGATATTTTATTAAACAAGCTTTCTGAATTGAATTGATTTTAACGATTACTAATAACCAGATTAAATCATCTCAGATGAACTTCAATCATGTAATCCTTTTTAAAAGAAGGAATCAGCTCACATTGCTAATTATTTCCATTTTTACTTTAATTACAGCAAGTACACAAGCCCAGGATTCTACGTGGGCTGAAAAACTTGGGTATGCTAAAGGGAAAAAAATAGTAATCCTACACGTTGATGACGTAGGAATGAGTTGGGAATCAAATCAAGGGGCAATTGGAAGTATGAAAGATGGTGTTGCCACATCATGCTCAATGATGATGCCTTGCCCTTGGATCCCTGGATATTTCAAATTTTTAAAAAACAATCCAACAACAGATGCTGGATTACACCTTACACTAACATCAGAATGGAAAGAATACCGTTGGGGACCATTAAGTGGGAAAAAGGCAGTGCCTGGATTGGTTGATTCAGAAGGTGCCATGTGGAGCAGTGTAGAGGACGTTGTTAAACATGCTAGTGCTACTGAAGTTGAAATGGAAATCAGGGCACAGATTGAAAGATCTAAATCGATGGGATTTGAGCCTACACATTTAGATTCACATATGGGAACTTTATTTGCATCTCCAGCATTTTTGGAAAAATATATTGCTGCTGGAATAGAATTTAAAATTCCAGTGATGTTTCCCGGAGGACATAATACACTCATAACAAAACAGATGGGCGTCTCTTTTGTGGAACCAAAAACAGTGAAGATGATTGCAACGAAACTTTGGGAGTCCGGCTTACCTGTAATTGATGATTTACATAATACAAGTTATTCGCTTGGATCGCTAAAGCCTTCGGAAGCGACACCTGAAAAATTAAGAGAAACCAAGACAGCATTTTATATCAATGCGCTGAAAGAGGTTGAGCCCGGCATTACTTTTATGATTATGCATTGCACAATCGGTGATCCTCATTTTTCAAAAA
Organism: Chitinophaga pinensis; assembly: GCA_945866165.1. Taxonomy (GTDB): domain Bacteria; phylum Bacteroidota; class Bacteroidia; order Chitinophagales; family Chitinophagaceae; genus Pollutibacter. The sequence goes on from CAMBGO010000102.1 coordinate 7,176, forward strand.
TTTCTGACTCTGGAAAAATAAGAGAAGCAGATTATTTGGCAATGACAAACCCAGCATTAAAAGCATTTATTCAACGAGAAGGAATTATTTTAACGACCATGAGGGAATTGATGGAAAGGAGAAAAAAAATCCAAAAACTATAATTAGTTTATCGTCTTTTTTATCTCATTTAGAATCACCAATGCCTCAACTGGAGTTAAATTATTTATATCAACATTTTCAAGGGTTTTTCGAATGTCTGAAAAAACCTCTGTATGTGCATCAAAAATAGAAAGTTGCATACCAGGCAATTCATCGCTTTCTTTTTCAAGTGGAATTGAATTCACTTGCTTTTTTTCCAGTGATTGTAAAATTTCTTCAGCACGTTTCAAAAGACTCTTGGGCATTCCTGCCATTCTTGCAACATGAATTCCAAAGCTATGTGTACTGCCCCCCGGAGATAGCTTTCTGAGAAAAATTATTTTATTATTGATCTCCTTATGGGTAATATGGAAATTTTTCACTCTCGGAAGATACCGCTCTAAGTCATTCATTTCATGATAATGAGTGGCAAACAAGGTCTTGGGTTTTTGAGGAGCGTCATGTAAGAATTCAGTAATACTGCATGCAATAGATATACCATCATATGTTGAAGTGCCCCTACCAATTTCATCCAGAAGCACAAGACTTTTCGAAGAAACATTGTTAATGATACTTGCGGTCT
>CAMBGO010000103.1 GCA_945866165.1 Chitinophaga pinensis
AGCTAAGTGTAAAAATTTTATAATAGTGCAAACATTGAATAAAGCTACCTCCTGGTAGCTTTATTCAATATAAAGTAGTTTTGTTTTTACGTATTCTATAAAAAATAATTTCTTCTGAAAGAACTTTCTGAAATAATCAACGCATACGACAAAGCAGTAGCTGCCGGTAAATCAACTGCCTTGGCAACGGTCGTGCATGTAGATGGTTCTTCCTATCGCCGACCCGGTGCAAGAATGCTGGTTGATGATGAGGGGTTTCTAACAGGTGCTATTAGTGGAGGTTGCCTAGAAGGAGATGCTTTAAGAAAAGCGATGCTTGCATTATCTCAACAAAAAACAAAACTTGTTACCTACGATACAAGCAACGAAGATGACATGAGCATCGGAATTCAATTGGGTTGTGCAGGTATCATTCAGGTTTTGTTTGAACCGATAAATAGTTCATTGCATTACAACCCAATTGAATTGATTAGAAAATCAATCTCAAAAAGGCAAGATGCTGTTTTGCTTACGCTTTTTAATCTCGATCTTAAAAATCACGAACAAAATGGTACTTGTTTGCTTATGGAAGAAGATGGTAACTTGATAGGAAGTCTTCAATATCAACAGTTACATGATGCTTTTATAAAAGACATGAAAGAAGTTCTTACTGCACGTAAATCTATATTCAAGTCTTATGTAGTTGAAGATAGATCCGTAACAGCATTTATTGAATTTATGCTACCTCCTATCTCTTTGGTGATTGTTGGGGCAGGCAATGATGCTATACCCATGATGCAAATTGCAAATACACTTGGATGGGATGTTCGTATAGTTGATGGCAGAAATACACATGCCAGGCCCGAAAAGTTTCAAAGTGCTTGTCAGGTATTGGTTAGTAAGCCAGAAAATGTATTAGAACAATTGCCTATTGATGGCCGTACAGCATTTGTAATGATGACACATAATTATAATTATGATATGGCCATGTTGAGGGCCTTGTTATCAATGGATATCCCTTATATTGGGATGCTTGGTCCTAAGAAGAAAACCGATCGTATGCTAAAAGAAATTCAAGATGCTGGTGCTGGGCTTGATGATAAAATACTGGAGAAAGTATATGGTCCAACCGGACTTGAACTTGGAGCAGAAACACCTGAAGAAATTGCCTTGAGTATCACAGCTGAAATTCTTTCAGTAATGAATGGAACTCATGGAGGACAACTTAAAAAAAAGACTGATGTCATACATTCGAGAATCGATGCATCCATCAGCATAAAAAAATATAACTAAGCAATGCAATATCAGATTAATCATTGTGGTATTTTGATACTTGCAGCAGGACAAAGCAACCGGCTTGGTCGCCCCAAGCAATTGCTTAAATACAATGGTAGTCCATTTATAAAACGGGTCACTGAAATAGCCATCGCAACAGAATGTAGTCCTGTCGTAATTGTATTGGGCGCCTATGCAGATCAAATACAATCAGAACTAACGATGAATGGTATTTATGTCTTGATAAATGCCCATTGGCAAGAAGGCATGGCATCAAGTATCAGAGAGGGCTTGAAAGAATTAGAAAGATTAAATGAAAAAATTGATGGGGTGGTTGTACTTGTATGTGATCAACCATATTTAAAGACAAAACACATCAATGAACTAATTCAATTACAAGCCCAAAAAAATCTTCCTGCAGTTGCTTGTTCTTATGAAGGAGTATTGGGTACTCCTGCATTATTTCATGAGAGCCTTTTTGAGCAGTTACTAAATTTGCAAGGTGATTCGGGAGCAAAAAAAATTCTTTCATCACTTAACACTGAAATAGGAATAGTAGAATTTGACGAAGGGATTTTTGATGTAGATACTGAATCAGATTATGAAAAGCTTCTAGAAAAAACAGGGGGGTGAATTATGATTGTAGATGGATTTAACAGAAAGCATGACTATTTACGTATATCATTGACTGATAATTGTAATCTTCGTTGTTTTTATTGCATGCCTGAAGAAGAATATGCTTTTACGCCCACTAGCAAATTGATGCAAGTTGATGAGATTGAATCCATCGCTAAAATATTTGTGTCACAAGGTGTAAAAAAAATCAGGTTGACTGGCGGTGAGCCTCTTGTTAGAAAGGATGCAGCTGAAATCATCATGCGGTTATCGAAATTACCTATTAAGCTTACACTCACTACAAATGCTACCAGGTTGCATGAGTTTATTGATGTAATAAACGATGCTGGAATAAACTCCATTAATATCAGTCTTGATACATTACAAAAAGACCGATTCCTACTGATGACAAAGCGAGATCAATATGAACGTGTGATGAGCAACATCGAACTTATGATTGAAAATAACATTCATGTGAAAGTGAATGCTGTAGTGATGAAGGGCTTAAATGATATTGAAATAAATGATTTCATTGAATGGACTAGACTAAAGCCTATACATGTTCGCTTTATTGAGTTTATGCCTTTTGATGGAAATAAATGGAACCGTGATCGCGTTGTAACCTGGCAAGAAATTTTAGAAGTAGCAAAAAATAAATTTGATATCATACCATTGGATAGAGAGCAGCACGATACTGCAAAAAAATACCAAGCAACAGGTCATATAGGCACTTTTGCAGTTATCAGTACAATGAGTGCCCCATTTTGTGGAGATTGTAATAGAATGAGGTTAACGGCTGATGGTAAAATGAAAAATTGTTTGTTTTCAACATCAGAAACAGATTTGCTTACGCCTTTCAGGAATAGCGAAGATATTATTCCAATGATTTATCAAAGTATTCGCGACAAAAAAGAAGCATTGGGAGGACAGTTCACAACAGATCTTGAAAAAATAGAAATTTCAAAGTTGGAAAATAGAAGTATGATTACAATTGGGGGATAGTTACATAATTATATTTGAAAACAGCTATTGACGATGCAGCAACTGATAACAGTTAATGAAGCGAAAGAATTAATCAGGGATAATGTGCAATCACTCATGCCCAGGAAAATTCCTTTGGTGGAATCACTTGGCCTTAGTCTTGCTGAGGATGTTTTTTCTTCATATGATATTCCTGCCTTTCCTCAATCTAGTATGGATGGTTATGCCTTTCATTGCGACCCCAATCTTCCTTCCTATGAATTAATTGGTGAAGTTGCTGCAGGAAGCAACAGTGAATTTGTACTTAAAGAAGGATGTGCGGTAAGGATTTTTACCGGCGCTCCATTGCCTCAAGGTGCAGATACTGTCTTGATGCAAGAAAAAGCAGTTGTAGTAGAAAACAAATTATTCATCAAAGATGAAAATTTAATAAAGGGGTTGAATGTAAGAGGCATCGGTACTGAAATTTCAAAAGGAATATTGGCATTAAATAAGGATACAATATTATCACCATCACGCATAGGATTTATTGCAGGAATAGGAATATCTGAGGTTATGGCATATCCAAAGCCAAGTGTTGGTATTCTTCTAACTGGAAACGAATTGCAACAACCTGGAAATGAATTGGCATTCGGACAAGTGTTTGATGCTAATTCATATTCACTCATTACTGCTCTTAAGCAACTACACATTAACGATGTGCAAATTTATTTTGTGAAAGATGATCTCGGCTTACTTACTTCACAAGTTATGCATGCTTTGGCCAACCACGATTTGATTTTGATTACTGGAGGTGTTAGTGTAGGCGATTATGATTTTACCTTGAAGGCTTGTGAGGCTTCAGGTATAAAATCAATTTTTCACAAGGTGAAGCAAAAGCCAGGTAAACCCTTGTTCTTTGGTAAGCGTGATAACAAGGTTGTATTTGGTATGCCAGGTAATCCCGCATCCGTCCTCACGGGATTTTATGAATATGTCTATCCTGCTGTTTCAAAAATGATGAGACAAAATTTTTCAATCAACATTATTCATGCGCCACTTGAGACTGACTTTAAAAAAGCAGCAGGCTTAACTCATTTTTTAAAAGCTATTTATGATGGTCAAAAAGTGTCATTGTTAACTGGACAAGAGTCCTATAAGTTGGGGACTTTTGCAAAAGCAAATTGTTTTGCAATCATTCCGGAAGATACTACCATGATTGAAAAAGGAAGCCAGGTAGAAATTCATCTTTTCCCAAATTAATCGTTGATGCCACATCTTGAACCGTACTTTTACATCCTCCTTCTTGTTGTTGCTTTTCTTTATGCATCAGTAGGACATGGTGGTGCAAGTGGTTACTTGGCTCTGATGGCGCTCTTTGGCATGATGCCTGCTTTTATGAAACCCACTGCATTGTTGTTGAATCTTTTTGTTTCATTAACAGCATTTATATTTTTTTTCCGTGGCGGGTATTTTAAATGGAAGTACTTTTTACCTTTTGCACTTGCATCTATTCCCATGTCTTTTTTAGGAGGTATGATTTCTTTGGATGCCAACTTATATAAAAAATTGTTGGGCATCTTGCTCTTAATACCCATTGCCCGATTGATTTTTTTGCCTAATAGCAGCAAAGGCGAAATGAAAGAACTACATACACCAACTGCAATAGCAATCGGAGTTATTATTGGTTTTCTTTCCGGCCTCATTGGAATTGGAGGAGGCATCATCTTGTCACCCCTTTTGCTTTTATTAAAATGGACAGACCAAAAACAAACGGCTGCTATAAGTGCTATGTTCATTTTCGTAAATTCATTGGCTGGCTTGGGTGGTCAACTTACTAAAGGCATTGAATTCCAGCCTGAAATGTTGACCTTTGTGGGCGTTGCCTTTGTTGGAGGTTCATTCGGGGCATGGTTTGGGGCTATCAAATTTAATCAGCAGATACTCAAATACATCCTTGCATTGGTCCTTTTATTGGCATCGATAAAACTGCTGTTTAGTTAAGAATAAACATAATGTTGAACATGGTAGAGATTCGATTTTTTGGACAACTTACAGATCTAACCAAGACCGAAAAAGTTTTGATTGAGGATATACGCGATACAGATATGATGATAAATAAAATTATGGAAATGTATCCTGCATTAGCAACCGCAACATTTAAAGTTGCATTAAATAATAAGTTGGTTAATGACAAAATAGAGATTGCTGAAAATAGCATTATTGCATTCATGCCACCATTTTCAGGAGGATAAAATGAAATTATCTCATTCATATAACCGTTATCAGCGTCAACTTATCCTTAAGGGGTTCGGGCCAATAGCACAAGACAAGCTTTCAAATGCTTCTGTTTTGGTAATAGGTGCAGGTGGATTAGGTTGTCCTTTACTGCAATACCTTGTAGCTGCTGGTGTTGGGCATATTGGAATTGCAGATGATGATATTGTAAGTCTTTCTAATTTACATCGGCAGGTTTTGTTTACAATGGAAGACATTGGTAAATCCAAGGTGGAAGTTGCAAAAAAAAGATTGCAATCCATGAATGATGACGTTGATATTACTACTTGGAATGAACGATGGACTCAACAAGACTGTGTTGATCATTTCAATGACTATGATTTGATAGTTGATGCGACTGATAATTTTTCAAGTAGGTATTTAATCAATGATGCTGCAGTACTAATGGGCAAGACCTTGGTTTTTGGTGCAGTCTCTCAATTTGAAGGACAAGTTGCTGTTTTTAATTATCCAACTGAAGGTGATAACAGGTCAGTCAACTACCGTGATTATTTTTCTACACCACCTAAAAATGGAGAAGTATTGAATTGTTCAGAAGCTGGAGTATTGGGGGTTCTGCCAGGAATCATCGGAACAATGCAGGCTACTGAGGTAATTAAAATTCTGACTGGTATCGGCAAACCGCTGATAAATAAAATTCTGACATATAATTCAATTACGCATGAATCATACATGTTGGAATTGGAAAAGAAATCTATCTCAGATAACCTACCTTCTAATATTGAGAATTTTCTAAAAACGAATTATGCAGAACTCTGCGGTATTTCATATTTCGGTATTGATGAAATCGATGTTGATGAATGGGATAAGCAAAAGGGTAATCTCCTGTTAGTTGATATTAGAGAAGCCCATGAATTGCCAAAGCTGAGTGAGCTACCGCATCTTGCTATACCTTTGTCTGAGTTATATAACAGATTGAATGAATTGACCGATGCTAATGTGGTATTTGTATGTCAATCCGGAAGGAGAAGCCTACAAGCTGTTATGATGTTAAAAAATGAAATAATATTATCCAAGGCATTTAGTTTAAAGGGCGGTGTTGATGCGATGTTAACGCAAAAAATAATTTGATTACCATGACTGAAAAAAAAATAAAAAACATTTTTATGCAGGGTGCAATTCCCTCATCGTTTATTGGTGAAAGCATTGAAAAGCATTCTAGTAATAAATTAATTGGCGGCCATTCAATCTTTCTCGGACAGGTTAGATCCGATAATATCGAAGAAAAAAAAGTAGTTGCTATTTCATACACTGCGCATGAGGAGATGGCTTTGCAAAAAATGACTGCGATTCGGGAAGATATTTTTGCTAAATACTCCCTTACCTGTATGCATGTTTATCATAGCTTAGGCAACGTTAATGCAGGTGAAATATGTTTATTTGTGTTTACGTCATCTGCTCATCGCAAGCCAGCTATCGATGCTTGTTCTGAATGTGTTGAAAGAATCAAGGCTGAGCTTCCAATTTGGGGCAAAGAAATTTTTGACGACAATGAATATCAGTGGAAGGTAAATGCATAGTTTAATCTAAATTAATTTTCAAATGGTTAATATCACACATAAATCATCAACGCTTCGACAGGCTATTGCAATAGGAGAATTGAAAGTTTCTAAAAAAGAAACCATTGATGCCATTGTAAATAAACAAGTCCCAAAGGGTGATGTTTTTGAATTCAGTCGTGCTGCAGGGTTGCTTGCCTGTAAAAAAACATATGAAGTGATTCCGGATTGTCATCCGCTTCCTATAGAGTATGCATCCATTACCCATGAGATTGTAGATTTATCAATCATCATCAGGGTTGAAGTACATACCATATATAAAACCGGTGTTGAAGTTGAGGCTATGCACGGTGTTTCCATTACTGCTCTTACGATGTATGATATGCTGAAACCAATTGATGATGGTATTCAAATTTCATCTATCCGACTTGAAAGCAAGAAAGGCGGTAAGAGTGATATAAAGTATGCCTATCCTGAAACTGTTAAGGCGGCAGTTATCACATGCAGCGATAGCATCAGCAAGGGTAACAATATTGATGTAAGTGGTGATGTAATTGAAGCAAAATTAAAATTGCATAAGCTTGATGTTACTCACCGCGAAGCCGTTGCTGATGATTACGACACGATACAGATAAAGACCAAAGAGCTTATTGAAAAGGGTTATCAGCTGATATTGTTTACAGGAGGAACAGGTTTATCACCACGCGATGTCACTCCCGATGCCATTCGTCCATTATTGGATCGAGAGGTTCCAGGTATCATGGAAGTCGCACGTAATTATGGTCAGCAACGAACGCCTTATGCTATGTTGAGCAGAGGTGTTGCAGGATTTATTGGCGATTCTTTAATCATAACGATGCCGGGTTCACCCAGGGGTGCAGAAGAGACAATGGATGCCTTGTTCCCCTATATTTTACATGTATTCAGGGTTAAAGAAGGAGTTCGACACAATTAGTTATGAGCAAGAATATACGACAACCTATTTATCTTGATTATAATTCAACCACGCCCTGTGATTCTGAAGTGGTAGAAGCAATGCTGCCTTTTTTTAATGAGCAATTTGGAAATGCATCCAGTAAAACACATGCTTATGGATGGGGGGCTGAGGAAGCAGTTGAATCTGCAAGAGAGCAGATTGCTTCATTGATTGGCGCTTATTCACAAGACATTATTTTTACATCAGGAGCAACTGAGTCTACAAACCTAGCTATCAGGGGTTTGCTGGAAGGAAATGA
>CAMBGO010000104.1 GCA_945866165.1 Chitinophaga pinensis
ATTTCATCTTCCCCAATTATTTGCAGTACAGATTCTACCGTGTCTCCCAATTGGTCATAGCGTTGAATCTGGGCTTCAAAGACCTCCCAAGTTGCACTTACATCCGCTTCCGCACTATGAGCATTTTCTAGAGTTTGATCACAATAAAACTTATACGCTGCTGAAAGGTTACGCGGTTCCATCACATGGTATATTCGTTGAACATCAACCAATTTTCTTCCGGTAATATCAAACTCCAATCCACAACGAAGAAATTCCTCCATTAAAAGAGGCCAATCAAACTTGTTTGAATTATATCCAGCTAAGTCTGCACCATCCATAAATTGCTTTATTTCATTTGCCGCAACCCGGAAAATTGGAGCATCCTTCACCATTTCATCTGTGATGCCATGGATTGCAGTCACTTCAGGAGGAATAGGCTTTTCAGGATTGATGAGTTTACGCTTTTTAACCTGTGTTCCATCAGAATTTACTCTTAGCATTGCTATTTCAACAATTCTATCCTGTGTTAAGCTTAACCCCGTGGTTTCAAGATCCATAAACACAATCGACCTATTTAATCTAATCTTCATAGTAGTTAATGTGGGGACAAGATAAGATAAAATTACCTTTATAATTAGTGAAAAAGTATAAAAAGTCACTTAAATACCCCTGTATTCTGAGTGTTAAAACTTCATGATTTAGTATCAAAAAGCTTTGTCTAAACTTAAATTAATGCAGAAAAGCATTAACTTTACAACGAAACAAAAAAAGATATGAAAAAAATCTATTTTTTTTTATCAATATTCATTCTCGCAGCTATTTTCAGCTCTTGTGTATCTGGCAGAGGAATGGCCGGTGGTGGGTGCAACGTAAATTCAAAACTTGTTGGATATCGTTAATGGATTCTTCGATTTGATTCAGTTATAATCATATAAAAAAAGAGGCATATTTGCCTCTTTTTTATTTATAGTTTCAAGAGTATTATATTTTTTCAAAGGCCTGAGCAAAATCATTTTTTATATCTTCAATGTGTTCAATGCCTACGCTTATTCTAATGAGATTAGGCAATACCCCTGATTTTATTCTTTCTTCTTCACTTAATTGTTCATGGGTAGTAGAAGCTGGATGGATAGCAAGCGTTTTTGCATCACCAACATTGGCTAAGTGACTAATTAATTGCAAAGAATTAATGAATTTTTTACCTTGCTCAGCGCCGCCTTTCACGCCAAACTGTAAAACTCCGCCATAACCGTTCTTAAGATATTCTTTTGCCAACTCGTGGTATGGACTGCTTTTCAAACCAGGATACCAAACAAATTCAACCGATGGATGCGATTCAAGCCATTCTGCCACCGCCAATGCATTTTCAGTATGACGTTGTACCCTTAACGACAATGTTTCCAATCCCTGGATGAGCAAAAACGAATTGAATGGACTTTGTGAAGGTCCAAAATCCCTCAAGCCCTCTACCCTAGCCCTGATGATAAAAGCAACATTTGGCATACCCAACGGATTACCTTCTCCAAAAACATCCCAAAATTTCAGTCCATGATAACCTTCTGAAGGCTCCGTAAATTGTGGAAATTTACCATTTGCCCAATTGAAATTTCCACCATCAACAATCACCCCACCTATGCTAGTACCATGACCCCCAATCCATTTTGTTGCTGATTCAACCACAATATTTGCACCGTGCTGAAGAGGCTTAAAAAGATATCCACCTGCACCAAATGTATTGTCAACAACCAATGGGATGTCGTGCTTCTTAGCCAAGGCAGCAAATTTTTTGAAATCAGGAACATTCAAGCGTGGATTTCCTAGCGTTTCAATATAAATAGCCTTGGTTTTATCATTGATTAACTTCTCAAATCCTTCAATATCATCTCCCTGAGCAAATCGAACTTCAATACCAAGTCGCTTAAATGCCACTTTGAATTGATTATATGTTCCACCATAAATGAATGAACTGCTCACAAAATTATCACCTGCCTGCATAATATTATTCAAAGCAAGAAATTGAGCAGCTTGTCCTGAAGCCGTTGCCAAAGCTGCAACGCCACCCTCAAGGGCTGCAACCCTTTGTTCAAAAACATCGGTGGTGGGATTCATTAATCGGGTATAAATATTTCCGAATTCCTTCAGCCCAAACAAGTTAGCAGCATGATCGGTGTTTTTGAATACATAAGAAGTTGTTTGATATAAAGGGACGGCCCTTGAACCTGTTGTTGAATCAGGCGACTGGCCTGCATGCAACTGTAATGTTTCAAATCTTAAAGCTTGACTCATATTGTTATTTTAAAGTATTAGTCTACAAATTTAGTAGATTTTTGATTTCTACAAAATCTTTCTTTGTACTAATTAAATAATTCATATAATAAAATATAAAGAGTAGAGAATCTATCTTTACAAAAATGTTGAGTGTATGTATTCCAATGAATTTGATCAAATTGTTAATAGTAGAAGGTCAAATAGAAGATTTGATGAAAATGTTAGTGTACCAGAGGAGGTAATTACACGCAGTCTTGAAAGAGCCATCAAGGCCCCTAATAGTAGCAATATGCAACTGTGGGAATTTTATTGGATTAAATCCGATGAAGTAAAACAAAAAATGCACCCTATATGCCTGAATCAGTCTGCAGCCAAGACTGCTAAACACCTCATTGTATTTGTTGTTCGCAAAGATTTATGGAGCATTCGGGCCAAATGGAACCTGGAAAAAATAAAACACGCTATTGGAAACCAAACTCCAAATAAAATGCAAAAGAGGGCATTGCAATATTATGGGAAACTTATGCCACTAATATATCGTAATGACCCTTTTGGAATCAATACACTTATAAGAATGATTATTAGTCATGGTACTGGATTATTCAAGCCATTTATGAGAATGAATGGAAAAGCAGATCAACGTGTAGTGGCACACAAATCATGTGCATTGGCTGCACAAACCTTTATGCTATCTATTTCAGCAGAAGGATATGATACCTGTCCTATGGAAGGCACCGATACGATTAGAGTTCGAAAATTGCTCAACCTCCCCTATGGAGCTGAAATCAATATGGTTGTTGCAGTAGGAAAAGGAACAGAAGATGGAATCTATAATGAAAGGCTCAGATTACCCTATGAAGAGGTTGTTTTTGCAGTCTAATTAATCTAATTTTAAAAGATATAAAATATACATGTCATGAATAAAATAATAGGTCTATCATTAGTTTTTGTTTTCAGTTTGTTTTTTCTTAGTTGGAAGCTTAAAAAAGAAGATATTCAAACAACTCCCAGCACTGATTTGATTAGTTGCTATAATATGGAAACTCCACTGGCATATAAAGCCGAGGCATCTCAAATGGATTTTGCAAATCTTCACCCAAGTCCAAAAAGCATCTCAAGTGAAGGACAACTTGGTAAAATGATCAAGTTCGCATCTGAAGATGGAAATGATGGCAGCGCTTACTTAATTCCTGCAAAAAAGAAATCAAATAAGTGGCTAATCGTAATTCAAGAATGGTGGGGATTGAACGACAACATCAAAGCTGAAGCAGATAAATATTATTCAGACCTTGGCGATTTCAATATCCTAGCAGTTGATATGTATGATGGGAAAGTAGCAATGACGCCTGATAGCGCAATGAAACTGATGCGCTCAGCAAACATGGATAGAATGGTTAACATTATTAAGGGTGCCATTAAATATACAGGAAGCAATACTTCAATTTACACATTGGGTTGGTGCTTTGGAGGAATGTGGAGTTTACAAACCACTATTCTAGCGGGTTCTCAGGCAAAAGGTTGCGTGATGTATTACGGCAGACCTGAAACGAATATGGACAAATTGAAATCCATCAATTGTGATGTAATTGGATTCTTTGGAAAAAAAGACCAGAGCCCATCTCAGGCAATGGTTGATGAATTTGAAAAGAACATGCAAGTTGCTGGAAAGAATTTCAAAAGAAATGATTATGATGCTGGTCATGGTTTTGCCAATCCAAGCAATCCAAGCTTTGTTGAAGCAGCAAGAGATGATGCTTACAATAAATCAATTGCTTTTCTTAGATCTCATTAAAAATTACAACTACATAAATCAATAGAGTAATTATTTCAAAAAAGAATTGAAAACAAAAAAGGGAAATATCAATTATGATATTTCCCTTTTTTGTACGAGATCCTACATATTAATATCCGGGATTTTGTTGCATTATCGGATTTGTAGTGATTTCCAAACCTGGTATTGGCCAGATGAATCGGAAATCAGTATATGGTATAGATGGCTGTCCTGTTGTAACCGCTAATCCAATTCCATATTGTGCCAAGGTTGTTCCTGTAACGCCACCATTCGTAACTTTTGCAGGAATACCAACTGGACGCAATTCTAAAATAGGGTCTTGTGCAGTTCTGTGAATATCGGGCCAGCGTCTTCCTTCTGCAAGGAATTCAATTCTCCTTTCCAATAGAATGGCTTTCAACAAATCATTCTTAGTTGCAAAACTTGCGGCGGTGAATTGTAGTGATGTATTTGGAAGTGCCCTATTCCTTATCATATTTAACAAATCAATAGCACGCTGTGATACACCTGCTGCCAAACGTGCTTCAGCTTCAGATTGATTTAGCAAGACCTCCGCCCATCTGATAATAGTGGTATTGTCGCCTCTACCACTGTAATCAGAGTATTTTGTTGTCATAATAGCCCTTCCAATTGCTGTACCACCTGTTCTATAAAGAGTTGTACGCCTTAAGTCTTCACTAAGCCAACTTGAGTTGTTCCAAATGATTGGTGAAACACAAACCAGTCCACGACCCAACAAATCAGTAGATCCGTACATAGCTGCTGGTGCACCATTGACTGAACCATTATCCAATGGATCATTTTTAATGCTGAAAATATTCTCAGAAGTGAGGCTATTACCAGATCCAAACCCGAATGAACCGCTTGGAGAACTTGTTAGGGCATGGTTACCTACCAAACTTCTTGTTGATGCAGGGGTAGCTGGTGTAACATTTGAAGGGATCAACTGGTTTCCTGCTGCTTGCGCCTTGCTCCAATCACCCATGTGTAGATAAACCCTTTGTTTAAGGGTAATTGCTGCACTTTTTTGGGCCCTGAAAATGGGACCAGATGTTGTTGCAAGCTTTGTTTATGATGCGTCGCAAAGAGATGAAAAGCTACCACGAAAGGAATTGCCAAAACCAAGACCAGCAGGACAAAGAGGCTATTAGTTTACTCTCCTATTGCATAGGCTAAATTGGTAATTATAGTCAAAAATGCACTAGGTTAAATATTCTATATTTTGGAAAATGAGTTTTTCTATATTTGTGGTGATAATTAAATCAATACATATGAAAAAAATCACTTTGAAAAGTATGCAAAATATAAAGTTTGCCGGTTTATATCTAATGATAACGTTATTGAGTTCAGTTATTCTTTCATTTTCTACTTCAATTAAGTTAAGAGATGACAATCAAGATGCCATCATTGGGGTTTGGAAATCAGGAGAAGGTAATGCGATGGTGCGCATCTACAAAAATGGTGATAAATACCAGGGCAAAGTGGTTTGGTTAAAAGAGCCAATTGACAATGAGACAGGCAAACCAAAATTGGATAAAAACCACCCCGATGAATCAGTTCGTTCTAGACCAGTGTTGGGACTTGTCAATATCTGGGGATTTATTTACAAGGGTGACAAAGTATGGGACGAAGGAAATATTTATGATCCCAAAAATGGCAATACATACTCCTGCACAATAAAACTAGAAAGTGCCAATACTCTTGAAGTAAGGGGTTTTATTGGCGTATCATTGATTGGAAGAACTGATACCTGGACAAGACAAGTCTCAAAATAACTTACAGAAAATTCTATTTAAAAGCCCAGTAATTTCTGGGCTTTTAAATTTCAATTAGGGTGATACAAGATTTAAACTGATGTTGAAGTAAAATGGATTACCCAGACTGCTTGTAAAATACCGCAGAGCCTCTTTCTTTGCATTATATTCATTCATCACATCAAAGCGCCAGTTGTACCTCAATCCAGCTTGCGCATTAAGCCAAATAAAACCACTGATTTTTTTATCCCACATGATCCTTGGTTTCATCTCACCGCGCTGAATGAACACGCTTCCATTTTTACTGTTTGCAAGATTCATCCAAAATTGATTTCCTTCCAACTCAAATCCCACCTGAAACATATTGGTTGTAGAGACGTTGTATCTTAAAAATCCTTTGGCGGGAAGCAATAGTTCCATACCCCACTTGTCGTTAAATGTTCTATTCCAAAATAAAACTGGCACATGGATTACTTGACCGGCTCTATACGTTCTAGCCAAACCAGTTCCTATCATATTTTTTTCAGAAGTTTTCCATCCATAAATTGCTGTTGCACTGATTGTAATTGCTTTACCATTGATATCGTTGATATTCTTGAAAATTCCATTTGCATCTGAATTAGCCTGTAGGATCAAAAAGTTTTTCTCATTTAATGGTTTAAAAATTGTTGAATTGATGCCTAAACTGGTCATCACTCCATCATTTAATGTTTTTGCAAAGAGATTCGTGCCTGGATTTTCAATTGAGAATCTGCTACCCCAATAATTCGCACCCAGTTGCCAAATAATTTTATTTGTGGAGACAACCGGAATATTCACTTGTGCACGCAAAGCAGACACATTGCGAACATTAAAATTTTGCATTGCTGGAAGCATTATTCCTAAAGGAATATCAGGCATAGAAAATTTACCATGGTATTCATATCCAATGCTAACAATTCGTTGAGCGGTCTGATTCAATACTTTTTGGGTACAAAATCTACGTACACCCTCTGCATCACCAAATTGGCTATAATCAAATACTTCGGTAGTATCATCCTGTGCTATAACTGACGTAGAAATAATTGTAAAAAAGAATAATAAAATATTTCTCATATAACAATGATTGTAGAGTTTTAGTTAATGGCTTTTAAATTTTTACCCAATCAAAATTATTATTATAATTTGAAAACAAGGCTACAATAGTATTATAGAAACCATTAAAATAAAAAATGGTCAGCATTAAATGCTGACCATGCTGCAAACCGAGCTTGATTTGCTCTTTTGTGGAGCTGGTGGGATTCGAACCCACGTCCAAACATATTCCCCATAAACTTTCTACATGCTTATTTTGGAATTGATTGTCGGAAAACTGCAGGAACCAAACAAACCAACAGTTTTCGTAGCTGGATAGTCTTAATCAACAGGCACAGCCTACTGTTGAAGCAGTCTTATTTTTTTTGATTCAGCGGAGTGACTTGGCAAAGACAGGCCCGTCAAGCAGCTATAATGGGTGCGCTAATCACTGATTAGGCAGCCATGGCGTAAGTATTCTCGCCATTTATTGGTTTCGTATTCAGATTAAAGTGCAACATACGCAACGCACTGCATGCTTACCTACAAAGATCTACGCTGTCGAAACCGGTCAGCCCCAATAACGTTTTGCAAAGTTACCCTAAAGCACGGAATTTGACTTGTTAAAAAGCCAAAGATGAACTAAATTTGTCTTCTGTTCGCCCAGATGGCGGAATTGGTAGACGCGCTAGACTCAAAATCTGGTTATCGCAAGGTAGTGCAGGTTCGATTCCTGTTCTGGGCACAAAGCCTCTCTTTTATGAGAGGCTTTTTTTATACATAAGTTTAATTTTCAATCACTTATTGACATTTTGAGGAAAGTTCTTTTCAGATTGTTTCCTTTGTCTTCACGAAATTTGTGCTTCTATTGTTCCACACTTAGAAAAATACATTTCTTGATAAACAATTAAACAATCAAATGAGTATTTATTTAAGGTCAAGATTAAATAAAGATGGTACTAAGTCATTGCGCTTGGATATTTATCATAATGGGAAAAGAA
>CAMBGO010000105.1 GCA_945866165.1 Chitinophaga pinensis
TTGTTAAAGGTCCTATAGCTTCCTAAAATCGCTTTAGGACTTTAATGAATTTGAATGTTATCTTCGGATAATATGGTCCTATAGCTCATTCGGTTAGAGCAACTGACTCATAATCAGTAGGTGCTTGGTTCGATTCCAAGTGGGACCACTTTTTTAGAAGTCAATCCTTTGTAAATCAATAGATTGGCTTTTTTATTTCCCCACATGTTCCCCACATTTAGTTTATTGTATCTCTTCTCATCTTTCCCCTCCTTACCTATTAATATAGTATCTACGGGTAAAATATGATATTTCACGAACTTACAAAGAAATAGACAAAAAATGCCAATTTAAGACAATAAACGCCAATTTAAGACACCTCTTTTTAGCTGTTGATATTATTCGTTATTTAGCAGAGAACCAATTTTATTAACTGCTAAAAACATAAAAAAATGGCAAGACAAACAGGCTTAATTAAAATTAAAGGGACGTTAGATAACGTCAACTTTTACAAGACCAAGGATGGAGACTTGGCAAGAATGAAAACTTCTGTGGATGCGGACAGAATTGCTAATGATCCTGCGTTTATTAGAACACGTGAGAACAACAGTGAATTTGGTAGTTCTGCCAAATCAGGTAAATTGACACGTGATAATTTACGACCTATTTCATTAAATGCAACTGATGGAAGAGTTGTAGCGAGAATGACTAAAATCATGACGCAAATTAAAAACTTAGATACTACTTCTGTAAGGGGTCAAAGAAATGTTGGTGTTGCCATGGCGACAGCCCAGGCAAAAGCATTATTAAAGGGTTTTGATTTTAACAATGCTGCAATGTTAAGCAGTATGCTTTTCAAGCCTTGGGCCGTGAATACTGCTACGGGTGTAATCACAATAACAGGCTTGGTTCCAACATTGGATATAATTTTTCCAGAGGGAGCAACACATGTAAGTTTTTCAGGAGCGTTTGCAAACATCAATTATGCAACAGGAGTTGCTGATGTAAAATTGACCAACTCTCAAAACCTACCAATATCTGCAACTTCTTCAGCGATTACTTTAACACCTACAGCTGTTCCGACAGGTACTGGTGCAAAATTGTTTTTATTGAAGATTGAGTTTTTTCAAATTGTAAACAGTGTTCAATACAGTTTGAAGAATGGGGCATACAATGCATTAAAATTAATTGAAGTAATCTAAACGGTATGAAAAGCAAAGTATATTTTGACAAATTGGCATCCATTCTGGAACGTGTGCAAATTGATACTCCACCTTTCTTCAAGAAATTGAGATTGATTGGATTGGTAGCTGTGACAATCGGAACGACTATCCTGATGGCGCCAATTACTGTTCCTGCTGCACTAACCACCATTGCAGGATATGTTTTATTAGGTGGAACTGTATTAACGGCTGTAAGCCAAGTAACTATTAACGAAGAATAAATAATTATGGAAAATTGTATCAAAAATGACCTAATCTTGAACGTGAAACAAAAAAACGTAACAAGATTTAAAGCAGGAGCAGATTTAAGTGGAAAAGTGAATATCATGGATGTTTCAGTAAATGAAGATTTAACGGATACTCATGAGATACTTGAAGTTGCACTCGTGCTAACACGTAAGTATTGTGAACAACCAATTTCATTGCCTGCGTAATGAATCATGGAAATGACCATACCACCATTTGGGGAACTCTCTCTGGAACTGCCTTGGGTATAGCTGTAAGTATTTCAAGTTTTGATATCATCAGAACGATCATATTGGGTGCTATTGGAGCAAGTGTAAGTTTTGGAGTGAGTCTCTTGTGGAAAAAGGTCTCTAACTATTTTAAACAATAAAAAAAACTAAACATGGAAAATATAATAGATGGTGGGTGCACCAATTCAAATTTGATATTAAATGTCAAAAAGAAATCAGTCCGCTTTAAAGCAGGAGCAGATTTAAGTTCAAGCGTCAACAAAATGGATGTTGATGTGATTGAGGAACTGGATGATAAATTTGAAACATTAGTTGTCAGTATATCATTAGGACAACAACAATGCACAAAAGAGATTTAAGATGCTTTGAATAAGTAAAATGGATGATGATGAGGAAGAGGGCTAAGGTCCTCTTTTTTTATTGCTTATTATTTTGTAATTTAGTATTGTTGCTTGGTTGGTGTAAGGAGGAATGAATACTTCACATGGTTTTAACATGCCAGTTTTAGACAGGTAGCTGAGGGTTAGAATCCCTCACCAAGCAACTTTATTATTTCATCAAATCAGAAACCAAAACTTTTTGCAGACTTTGCAAACTTTGCAGCTGTTGCAATATAGAATTCTTGGCCTGCTGCACCTTCTTAATTGCGAGAACTTTCTTTTTATACTGAACTAATTTTGCAGTATGATTGAATGAAAGCCAGTTGAGTGCTTTTTTTACATCATTGATTCTAATGAAGGGAATAACTGAACCGCACAGGTATTGTTCAAATACTCTGCCCTGGCACAAACCCATTACCAACCAATAAAGCATTTCTTTTTCTTCCTCTGAGGAGCATACACAAACAAAGCAATTCGGGCAGGGATCATTCATTGGCTTTCCGCTGTGGTTTCCTTTATTCAAGATGAAGAAATGAGGCTCTGAATAGTTTGTATTCAGTTTGTGCGTTTTTAATTTGAAAGAGAACATAATTTGGGGTTAAAAATTATGCTCTGGGGGGATAGCGCTTCGCGCACAGTAATAATTTCAAAAGAAAAAAAAGGAAAAAAAAAGAAAGTGCTGACAGAGGGGACGGAATGAGGTAATGCAAGGTTTTTGGTAAAAAAATACTACCCGACTTTAAGTTGGAACTTTAGGAGAAAAAAGAATTTATAGTTTTAAAACAAAATGAAGGAAAGCAAGAAAAACGGAGGGTGGAGATTATTTTATCAAAACCCGTAGGGCTTGACCTTGAATGGACGAATGGAGTGCCCTAAATTTGCTTTTATTTTTTATTCTTATTTCAAAGATGAATCATTGCAAAGTCTGCAAAGTCTGCAAGAAAAATATTCACAACTAACTAAAACGCTTTTTGTGGAGAGATAAACACCACTGCCAAAGATTGAAAAACATGACCTGACGATTGGAGCCATCGGGCAAGGAAAGAGACTGAGAATGAATGAAACGTGCATGACGGTAAAACTCCTCTTTTGGCATTGAAGAAAGAATGGACTTGATGACTGCTGGATTGATGTGATACATGACCTTTTGAGAAAAAGGGGGAATGTATTCACAGCACCAGCAGGAAGGCAACTTCAAAAGAAGTGAAAACGGAAAATTTTTTACAACAGATTTTTAACGATTTTATTCACCAAGCAATGATTTCTCTTTTGCGAAGTCTCCTTTTCTAACTAAATGAACTTTGTTATTCAGAAACCAAACATCGAAATACAGGTCTTGATTGTATGAATCAATCCATTTGTAAAATTTGATTCCACTCATGTAGTCTGTTCTATAATTATCTCCTGTACCTAATAATAACTTGGATACCGATTCATATGTCATATCAGGTTTTATTAACTTAAATGACTCGTCATTTAAAACATATCGTAGATCTGGGGTATTGAAAGATTTCATAGAAAGGTACATCTTACCATCTTTTAACCAGCAATCTATAAACGTTTTGTCATTTTCACACAAAACCCATTTATAAAAACTTATTCCAGAGCCATCATTTCTATAATTTTCACCTTCAATACCTAACATTGCAGAAATTTCCTTCACAGTTGAGCCAGCATTAATGGTATTAAATAATTCACTTGGAGTTTTTAAATCACAATCTGGTATTACTACCCGAATCATTACAGTGTAGTTAGACAAAATTTTTATTTTCTCAGTAAAAGAAAGATTTGTTGTTGTTGTCGTTGCAGTTAAAATGGGGAAATTTGGAACTAAGTCAATAAGATTATTTAAATAAGAAATCTTTATTGCATACCCCACATTCTCTCCAGAGGGAATTCCAGATGATGTTAAACCTATAAGATTGCCTGAGTAATCAAATAAAGGACCACCACTGTTACCTGGTTGAATTGGTGCAGAAATTTGAAAAGATTTGTTGTCGTTTTGGAATCCTGTTTTTGAACTTATCAAACCATCGGTGATTTTAACTTCCTCTCCTTGAATACCAGGTCGAGGGTATCCCATAGCAAAAACTTTTTCACCTACATTTATACCTTGCATACGAAATGCATAAGGAATGGATTTAAAAGGTTTAAACAAAGGGTCTTCAATTTTTATTACTGCTAAATCATTTTCTTTATCTGCTTGAATAACTTTAGCTTTAAAACTTTGTTTAATCCCATTTGTGTATATATCTACAAAATACTCAAGGCCATTCTCTATAACATGATTATTAGTAGCGATGTAACCATCTTTTGAAAGCACAATACCACTTCCGCTCACCATTGCTTTGTTTTGGCCTAAACCAAGAATAGGAATAAGAAATAATGCTAAAAATAATGGGATATTTTTCATATTTTTTTTTGTAAAAATACAAACAAATTTAAAGATAATTATTGACAACAATTTTTGAAGGAATATTTAAAAAAAAGGAAAAACAGCCTTGAGCCAGCGTAGGGAAAACGAAATGAAACCATGAGGGTTGCGAAATGGTGTAATGGAGTGCGGGGCTGCGGAATGAAACGGAATGAAGTGATAACGGAATGGAGATGAATGTAGCAAGCGAGCCGTCTGCGAGTTGGAGCGAAGGTGGAAGCCAGAAATGGACAGGGACTGGACAACTGGCGACCTATGCAGTATGCACAAGGGCTTGGTGGAGTTTTTGAATAAGAATAAAGAATTGAAAACAAGTGTGTGCATTACGACAGGCTCAATGCCCGAGAATGAACACTCTTGTCTTACCATAAACCTAAGATAGGACAATGAATGAAAGTGCTGTGTGACTGTAGGAACGAAAGGAACACTGCACATGCGGAGGATTCTCAAAAACTGTGACAAGCCCGCAGCCTGAGCGACTTAGCAGGCGAGCCTAACACAAGCAGCGGCAGACCCCTTGTTATTTACTGCGTAGCAACCTTATTGGGTTTTCAAGGGGGATGGAATAGCTGCGACTGAGGACGCATGAAGAACAGGCAAAGAAAACAAGTGAACAGCTACAAAGTGAATTCTGAACGACTGGCTAAGGAACGCTAAAAACAAGGGCGTGAGAGGCAAAAAACGCATTTATGCATACTCTTGACGAACCGCTTGTTATACCCTTGTTTTTATGTTTTCTGAAGCTGTGATGAGAAGGACGAAGACAACTTTTCCTTTTTGTTTTGTCGAAATAGAATTTTATCTTTATAATCAAATTGAAAAAATGTCTAAGTTTTTAAATCACAAATCACTTTCAAAGGAAATTATCAGCTTATTTGATGAAGCAGAAGAGATAATAACTATAGTTTCTCCTTTCATCAAAATGCATCCTGATATCAAAAAAGTATTACAGAGAAAAATGAGTGATCAAGATTTTTATATTGAAGTACTTTTTGGGAAAAATGAAGGAGATTTATCGAAAAGCTTGAGTCATGATGATTTAGAATTTTTTAAAGGATTTCAAAACGTAAATATTCGCTACCAAGAAAATCTGCATGCTAAATATTATGCTAATGAAAATAAAAGTATTATCTCGTCTATTAATCTGCATGAGTATTCAATTAATAACAATATAGAAGTTGGCATTTTATTGGAAAGAAAGCTTTTTAACACAGGAGGGGATAATACAATAGATGCCGAAGCATTTGACTATTTTGGTGAAATCTTTGAAAAGAGCACTCCAGTATTTGTTAAGGAGGTTAAGAAGAAGAAAGTATTATTTGGTTTATTTGAAAAAAATGTTGGTACAGAAATACATGAAGATAACCAACACAAGATGTATCAAAAAAAACCATTATTAACAAATGTGACCAATCATAAAATAGGCTATTGTATTAGAACAGGTGAAAAAATATCATATAATCCTGAAAAACCATTTTCAGCCGAAGCATTCAAAAGCTGGAATCAATATAAGAATAAAGATTTTAAAGAAAAGTATTGCCATTATAGTGGTGAGTTTTCCAACGGTCAAACAAGTTTTGCTAGACCAATACTTGCAAAGTATTATAAAAAATCCATGGAATATTAAAGTGATATACCTTGTAAATACTTATCTGAATTTGAAAAAATATAAGTATTAATTTTTTCTTTGGATGTGATGAGAAGGACGAAGACAACTTTTCCTTTTCTTTATCTGTATTAAATTCAAAAAAATAATTAAGAGTTATACATCTTCTTCAATATCCCCGTTTTTCATTGTATAATTAATCACTAATTCACAGAAAGTTTCTAAGTTTTCTAATAATTGCTTAGCTTCATCATCAGTTAAATGGGGACGTTTTTTTTTAATTTCCACAATAATTTCATCTCTAGTTTTTGCCATTGAATCATATTTTAGTTCATTTTTAGTAAAATAAAAGTATGTCAATTATAACAAATGGATTTTAGATTTTCTTCAGGCTGTATTTTCCCCTGGTGTGATAATAATACCTTTAACGATTTTGGATTTTGATTGCGTTTTTATCAGTGCTTACATTTTAAAAAACAAGGGTGACGGGTTACCTTTTCTTTAAACCATTCACTACAGGATTGAATGCTTCATAAAACGGAGCTAAGTTTTTAATGAAAAATGCCTTAATGGTTTCCAAGTCACTGTCAACATAGAAATTTACATTATCCAATTGATATTTAATTCTGCTCATTTTTGATTCACTCATTATTTCCCAAAGTAAGGGAGAACCAAATCTTTCTTCAATCTCAGATTTGTTTTTTTCTATTGAATTAAAAATGCGTTTATTATCTTCTTTAGACGCTCTATTAATTGAAAATTCGATTGCTGTGTATGATTTAGTAATTAAGAATGTATAAGACAATCCACTAATGCCTGCACCTGCAATTAACCAGTAATCTTTTGAAGGACTAACTCGTTGAAAAAGAATTGGATGATTGAGGTCTGCAAGAAGCTCACTCCAGAATTTTCTTCTGCGTGAAAACCTTTCTGCACCGTCACCTGCTAATTCAGAATTATATTTGATAATCAATTCATCTTCCAATTCAAATACAGTAAGCATCTTTTTTAGGTATGAAAATTTTGAGTTGCTATCTATGTTTGATTCAATAAAATAACCATTTATTAATTCTTGAGGCATTCTAAAATCACTTTGATTTTTGGTTACTTTTATTATCAGGTTGTTTTCTAATAATAGTTCTGGATTCTTTTCATATAATTCACGAAGAACATAGAAATACATTTTAGCAATGACTGATTCCTCCACCTTTGTATTTTCAAAAATGAAATACTCCAATTTTTTATTGATTGGTGGTTCAGCATCAAATATGTTTTGTTCGGAATCTGTTTCAATTAGTGGAAGTGCAACATCAGGGAATTGCCATATTTGAAGAAATCTGCCATAAATAATTTCAAAACGTTCGTTGTATTTTTCTATGTTCCAGTAATCTTGTTTTTTCAAATAATCATTTAACCATAAGCGAGAAAAAGCATATCCTTGCTCTTTGCCATCGGTATTCATATCTCTTTTATTTATGAATGCCAAGTTGCTCAATGCACCATTGTTTCCTGATAAGGTAAGGTTTGCTATCGTATTTAATTTAAACTCCTTGAATGCACTATATTCATCAGGGGATAAATCATTCAACCACTTATTGTCTGGATTGCGAGGGAAAATATGCTCAATGGTAATTAACTCACTTGCTGTATTGACATACTCTCTGTTGTTATGATTTTCCAATAATTCAAAGAAGTAACTTC
>CAMBGO010000106.1 GCA_945866165.1 Chitinophaga pinensis
CTTTGAGATAAGTACATAATCACCTTCTTGGTCTATTGTTAGGTATTTATCAATAAACTTACTTTCGCGAAGCCCAAGCACCTTACTAATCCGCTTGATATCAGGGGTCTTAAATCGAGGTGAATACCCCTTACAACAATTGCCACAAGAAAGGCAATCAATCTTTTCAAATGCAGCTTCATGCAAATCAGGAAGTACTTTTAAAACAGCATTTTTATTTGCTTTTGCAAGGAAGTCCTTATATACCTTAGCGCGCTCCTTAGACTTAATTTCCCAATTGACAAGAACTGATTCTGGCATAATACGAAGTTACATGAAATGATTTTTAACAACATGGAAAGAATCCAGGAAAGATGTTTCACCATTTAATCCACATTTGCAATTATTCATCCACAATTGACGGATATACTCAGCCTATCTGTTTAAATTTGCAGATAACTCCCAATGTAATTTTTAAGCTATAAACAACCCCCGATTTTCATGAACATAATTGATAGCCAACAACACGAATTCAAGCAAAGACATATTGGACCATCGCCAATTGAAGAAAAAGAAATGTTGAAGTATATTGGAGTCAATAACCTAGATGAGCTCGTGTTGAAAACAGTACCAGAAAACATCAAATCGGCAGGTGATCTGAAGTTGCCAGAAGCCATGAGCGAAGCTGCTTATCTAGAGCACATAAGGGAAATTGGTAATAAAAATATCATAGCAAAAAACTTTATAGGTCAAGGTTACTATGGGACGCATACGCCGAGTGTAATACTTAGAAATATTTTTGAAAATCCAGGATGGTACACACAATACACGCCCTATCAAGCTGAAATAGCACAAGGAAGATTAGAAAGCCTGTTGAATTTTCAAACAATGGTAAGTGATCTTACAGCACTTCCTATTGCAAATGCATCGTTGCTTGATGAGGCTACAGCAGCGGCAGAGGCCATGACCATGTTCTTCAATGCACTTAATAAACAAGATGATATTGAAAGACCAAGGTTCTTTGTAGATCAAGAATGTTTCCCGCAAACCATTGATCTGTTATTTACAAGAGCTGCTCCTGTTGGAATTGAAATCATTATCGGAAATGCCGCTACCGCAACAATTGACAATAGCTACTTCGGCGCCATACTTCAATACCCTAATGATAAAGGAGATTTGATTGACCATAGAACATTCATCAACATGGTTCATGAAAACGGTGGCTACGTTGTTATGACTACCGATTTACTTGCTCTAACCTTGCTGACTCCTCCGGGGGAACTTGGAGCAGATGCAGCTTGCGGATCAGCACAACGTTTTGGTGTTCCACTTGGTAATGGAGGTCCACATGCTGCCTTTTTTGCAACCAAAGATGAATTCAAAAGAAGTATTCCTGGAAGAATTATTGGAATTAGCATTGATGCTGATGGTAATAGGGCATTGAGAATGGCTCTTCAAACAAGAGAACAGCACATCAAAAGAGAAAAGGCAACCTCAAATATTTGTACAGCCCAGGCCTTGTTGGCCAACATGGCTGCTATGTTTGCTGTTTATCATGGTCCTGAAGGATTGAAAAAAATTGCAAAAAGAATTTCTATGTATGCTCAGTCAACTTCAACCGCATTGAAGTCAATGGGATACACAATCCACAATCAATATTTTTTTGATACAATCACCATCAATACAAATAATGCCAAACAGATTTTTCAACATGCGTTAGAAAAAAATATCAATATTCGATTTATTGATAGTAGTCATCTTGGTATAAGTTTTGATGAAACATCTGACATCAACAGCATCACCGCCCTCTTATCATGTTTTAGTGAAGGGGAGATACCTAAATTTATTTTGACTGAAACAGAGCATCTTTCAAATATCCCCACAACATTAACCCGAACCTCTACCTATTTGATTCACCCTGTATTCAATTCGTACCAAAGCGAAAGCAAAATGATGCGCTACATCAAGTCGCTAGAGAATAAAGATCTTTCATTGAATACATCCATGATATCACTTGGAAGTTGCACCATGAAACTCAATGCAGCATCGGAGATGATCCCTCTAAGCTGGGCTTGTTGGAGCCAAATACACCCATTTGCACCAGCATCGCAAACGCTGGGATACAAACAGATACTAGATGAACTGTCAGATTACCTTTGTGAGGTTACAGGCTTTGATGCTTGTAGCCTTCAACCGAATAGTGGTGCGCAAGGAGAATATGCAGGATTGCTTACCATTCGTGAGTACCACCTTTCAAGAGGTGACCATCATCGCAATGTTATGCTGATACCAATTTCAGCACATGGTACCAATCCCGCGTCTGCTGTGATGGCAGGCATGAAGGTGGTGGTGGTAAAAGCCTTGGAAAACGGATATATTGATGTCCAAGACTTAGAAGAAAAAGCAACTCTCCATAGTGAAAATCTTGCAGGCCTCATGATTACTTATCCAAGTACTTATGGTGTATATGAAGAGACGGTAATAGATATAACAAATAGTATACACAAGCACGGGGGACAAGTATACATGGATGGTGCTAATATGAATGCACAAGTGGGATTGACAGCACCGGGATTAATTGGCGCTGATGTTTGCCATTTAAATCTGCATAAAACATTTGCAATTCCACATGGTGGTGGCGGACCAGGTATGGGCCCAATTTGTGTGAAGTCACACCTAGCGCCATTCTTACCAGGACATACACAATTTCACACTGATAAATTGGAACGTAATAATGGAACAAATGCAGTAAGTGGAGCACCCTATGGAAGTGCGAGCATTTTACTAATCAGTTATGCCTACATTAGAATGCTTGGTTATGATGGATTGAAACTCGCAACTGAATACGCCATTTTAAATGCAAATTATATGAGGGCCAGGCTACAAGGTCATTACGATGTGTTGTATTTGGGGAAAAACGCAACATGTGCCCATGAATTCATTGTGGATCTTCGTCCATTTAAAAAATCAGCTGATATTGAAGCAGAAGACATTGCTAAAAGATTGATAGATTTCGGCTTTCACGCACCCACATTGAGCTTTCCAGTACCTGGTACGGTGATGATTGAACCTACGGAAAGTGAAGACAAAGGAGAGTTGGATCGTTTTTGTGATGCATTAATTTCAATCAGAAAGGAGATCAAGGAAATTGAAGAAGACAAGGCTGATAAAAAAGACAATATTTTAAAAAGAGCTCCACATACCCATCATGTAATTTGTGGTGACGAATGGGATCGACCTTATAGCAGACAAAAAGCTGCCTTTCCTGCTGAATGGGTGAAATATGGTAAATTCTGGCCAAGCATTGCAAGGGTTAATAACACATATGGTGATAGAAACCTTGTCTGTACTTGTGAACCAGTTAGTAGTTACGAAGAACAATAAAACGATTGCATCAAAAGATTTTTTTTGCCATTTGAAAATACATCATCATTTGTTCGTAAATTTAAACGAATCGATTGAGTTATCTTAGAATCTATTCTATAATAGTACAATTTATTTAGATATTTTCAAATACGAGAAGCGATATGGAAAAAAATCTGGGTTTATACAGGTCAGAATTCGAAAGAGATGCATGCGGAATTGGTTTCGTTGCAAATCTCAAAGGCAACAAAAATCATCAAATTATCAGTGATGCACTAACCATTTTGGAGAATATGGAGCACAGGGGTGCATGTGGTTGTGAAAATAATACTGGTGATGGCGCAGGTATTCTAATTCAAATCCCCCATGCCTTCTTTTTTGATGAATGTTTGAAACTTGGTGTACATCTTCCTTCTTTCGGAAAATATGGAGTTGGATCAATATTTTTTCCAAAAGAAGTAAGGTTAAGAGAAGAATGCAGGGATATTTTTATCAGAACTGCAGAAGAGCTTGGAATGGAAATTTTAGCTTGGAGAAAAGTACCCATAAATCCCGATGGCATAGGCTTCACAGCAAGGTCTGTTGAGCCTGAAATTGAACAAGTGTTCATCTCCTGCCCAGATCATATTACAGATCCCATTGCATTTGAGAGAAAGCTTTTCATCCTAAGAAACTACTCCTCACATTTAATAAATAATACAGTAAAGAAAGATCCCATTGGATTTTACATTGCTTCGCTTTCATTCAAGGTTATTGTTTACAAGGGGCAACTTACTAGTATGCAATTGAGGTCATACTATCCTGATCTTAGCAATAAAAAAATGGTAAGTGCGTTGGGTCTTATTCATTCAAGATTTGCAACAAATACGTTTCCTTCATGGAAATTGGCTCAACCATTTAGGTATATCGCACACAATGGAGAAATAAATACACTGCAAGGAAACCTGAACTGGATTAAAACAAATGAAAAGGGGTACACATCACCATATTTTTCAAAAGAAGAAATGGAAATGCTATTGCCTATTGTGTCTAATAACCAAAGTGATTCAGCCAGTTTAGATAATATGATTGAATTACTCACTCTTACTGGAAGATCCCTTCCACATGTTATGATGATGTTGATTCCAGAGGCCTGGGATGGAAACGAAAGTATGGATCCAGTTAAGAAGGCATTCTATGAATTTCATGCTTCCATCATGGAACCATGGGATGGGCCGGCATCAATATCATTCACAGATGGCCGCATTATTGGAGCAACACTTGATAGAAACGGGTTGCGTCCATCAAGATATTGCGTTACTTCAGACGACCGCATTATTATGGCATCTGAAACCGGCGTACTTCCCATAGATCCATCGTTAATTATAGAAAAAGGAAGGCTTCAGCCAGGAAAAATGTTTGTGGTTGATATAGAGGAAGGAAGAATCATAAGTGATGATGAACTAAAAGGAAATATTTGTGGCAACAAGCCTTATTCAGAATGGTTGAATAAATATAAAATCAGGCTGAATGAACTACCCGAACCAAGGGTTTCGTTTACACACCTCGAAACGGATCAGGTTTTAAATACCAGAAGGCGTTTGGCTTTAGCTCTGAAGATTTAGATAATATCATTGCCCCAATGGCTGTTGATGGGAAAGAGCCAATTGGCTCTATGGGAACAGACGTGCCCTTGGCTGTCTTAAGTGACCAACCACAACACTTGAGTAGTTATTTCAAACAACTATTTGCACAGGTAACAAACCCCCCAATTGATCCAATTAGAGAAAGACTGGTGATGTCACTTGCCACATTCATTGGCAACAATGGAAACATGCTTTTAGAAGATCCTTTGAGTTGTCATACAGTGGCATTAAAACATCCTGTATTAACTAACCATGATCTTGAAAAAATCAGGAGTATCGACACAGGAGTTTTTCAAGCTAAAACATTACAGTGTTATTTTAGGGCAGATGGAAAAGCAGGAACACTTAAAAAAGCATTAGATAGGATTTGTAGATATGCGGTAGATGCAGTTGAAGATGGTTTTGAAGTACTTATTTTACAAGACCGCGCAATTGACTCGGAACACGCCCCCATCCCTTCCCTACTGGCCACGTCAGCAATTCACCACCACCTTATCAGAAAAGGATACCGTGGAAAAGTTGGTATCATTGTAGAAGCGGGAGATGTTTGGGAAGTCCATCACTTTGCTTGTCTGATTGCCTTTGGTGCTACTGCAATCAATCCTTATCTCGCCCTCTCATCAATCAGAGACATGCAAATTGGAGGCAAAATTGATAAACAATTAGACCCTGATAAACTCAAGAAAAATTATATCAAGGCTGTTAATGACGGATTGTTAAAGGTGTTTTCAAAGATGGGCATATCCACCTTTCAATCATATCATGGAGCACAAATTTTTGAAATCATTGGATTGAATAAGGATGTAATTGATAAATATTTCACTGGTGCCGTATCGAGAATTGAAGGCATGGGACTGGATGAAATTGCAAGGGAATCACTTGTGAAGCACCAACTTGGTTTCAGTAGAAAATCAATTCCAGTTGACAGGCTTCCTGTTGGAGGAGTTTATCAATGGAAAAGAAAAGGAGAATTTCATTTGTTCAATCCACAAACAATTCACTTACTCCAACATTCAACTAGAACAGGAGATTTTTCTATATTCAAAAAATATTCAAAACTTGTAAACGAGCAAAGTGAAAAAGCTTGCACACTAAGAGGGTTATTTGAATTCAATCCAAACAGACCTGCAATATCAATTGATGAGGTTGAATCTGCAGAAAATATCTACAAAAGATTTGCAACTGGGGCAATGTCATTTGGCTCCATTTCTTGGGAAGCACATACAACACTAGCTATTGCAATGAATAGGCTCGGTGGAAAAAGTAATACAGGTGAGGGTGGTGAAGATGAGATCCGATATAAGCTGTTGGAAAATGGAGACTCAATGCGGTCTTCCATAAAACAAGTTGCATCGGCTCGTTTTGGTGTAACAAGTCAATATTTAACCGAGGCGGAAGAATTACAAATAAAAATGGCCCAGGGTGCAAAGCCAGGTGAAGGCGGACAACTTCCTGGTCATAAAGTTGATGATTGGATTGGAAAGGTAAGGTATTCAACACCTGGTGTTGGGTTGATATCTCCACCTCCACACCACGATATTTATTCAATAGAAGATCTAGCACAATTGATTTATGACCTGAAGAATGCAAATCGAAAAGCAAGAATAAGTGTAAAACTTGTTTCAAAGGCAGGTGTGGGAACAATTGCAGCCGGTGTTGCCAAAGCCAAAGCTGACGTAGTACTAGTTTCAGGCAATGATGGTGGCACAGGGGCTTCTCCAATCAGTTCAATTAGGCATGCAGGATTGCCTTGGGAATTGGGACTTGCAGAAGCACATCAAACACTTGTGAAAAACAAACTGAGAAGCAGGGTTGTATTGCAAACTGATGGACAATTGAAAACGGGAAGGGATATTGCAATCGCAACATTATTAGGTGCAGAAGAATGGGGTGTTGCAACTGCAGCATTGGTTGTGGAAGGGTGTATCCTAATGAGAAAATGTCATCTAAATACTTGCCCAGTTGGTGTTGCAACCCAAGATCCAGAATTGAGAAAACGATTTAATGGCGCTGCAGAATATGTTGTAAACTTTATACATTTTCTCACCAAAGAATTAAGAGAAATAATGGCTGAGCTTGGATATAAAACAATAAATGAAATGGTGGGACAGGTTGATGCTTTAAAAACAAGGGATGATATTAAGCATTGGAAATACAGCGGTTTAAATTTATCTCCAATACTATATAAAGAACCAGCAGATGCATACACTGGTCTATACAAACAAGAAGATCAAGATCATGGCATTGCCAATGTATTGGATTGGAAAATAATCGAACAATCAAAGCCAGCATTAGAAAATGGAACTCCTGTAAAACTTGAATTTAATATTCGGAATATTGACAGGTCGTTGGGAACCATGTTGAGCAATGAGATTACAAAAAAATATGGTGCATTGGGATTGCCCGACAACAATATTCACATTCTATTCAAAGGCACAGCTGGCCAAAGCTTTGGCGCTTTCAATACAAAAGGTGTAACACTCGAACTTGAAGGCGATGCAAATGACTATTTCGGTAAAGGATTAAGTGGAGCAAGGTTAATAATCTACCCTCCTAAAGAAGCCCCTTTCATTGCAGAAGAAAATATTTTGATTGGCAACACAGCCTTCTATGGTGCGACTAGTGGAAATGGATTTATTAGAGGAAAAGCTGGAGAACGATTTGCTGTAAGAAATTCAGGAGCAAATGCTGTTGTAGAAGGAGTTGGAGATCATGGATGTGAATACATGACAGGAGGAAAAGTTGTAGTATTAGGTGATACAGGAAGAAATTTTGCAGCTGGCATGAGTGGCGG
>CAMBGO010000107.1 GCA_945866165.1 Chitinophaga pinensis
CCTAGGAGAAGCATGGGGAGCACAAATTGATATCAATATTGATACCAAAACACTTGTTACATATAACAATCCAGCCTTGGTTAAAATGATGTTGCCGTCTCTTGAACGTGCCAGTGGCAAAGATAATATTAGTGAGGGACGGTGGACAACAGGTGCCGAAGACTTTTCATACTTTGCAGACAAAGTTCCTTCGTTCTTTTTTAATTTAGGTGGAATGCCAAAGGGAATGGATCCAAGCAAAGCTGCTCCACACCATACACCAGATTTTTATTTAGACGACAGCATGTTAGATACCGGCGTTAAAGCGTTTTGTAATATTGTTTTTGATTATGCAACTTTAAAGTCAGCAAAAAAATGATTTTTAAACTAGGGTTTGAGGTAATATATTGAACAATCAATATTATGCCTTGAACCCTAATTTCTTGTGCCAAACAACATACTACCAATACGAATCAGTGTGCTACCTGATTCAAGTGCAATTTTATAATCATTACTCATGCCCATTGAAAGAACGTTGAAGTTAGAATTGATTACCCCTTCAATTTTATTTATTTCAGTAAAAATGGATTTCAAATCATGAAATTCAGTTTGAATTTGCTTTTCATCATTTGTAAATGAGGCCATGCCCATTAGACCACATATCTGCACATTTGCATATTTACCTTCTACAAAATATGAATTCGCAGTATCAATAACTTCAGCTTTGTCAAACCCAAACTTTGTTTCCTCCTTTGCAATGTGGACTTGCAAAAGACAGTTTATCTTTTTTTGAAGTTTTGCTCCAACCTTATCAATTTCTTGAAGTAATTTAATGCTATCAACTCCATGAATCAAATGGACAAATGGAGCAATCTGTTTTACTTTATTTGATTGAAGGTGTCCGATAAAGTGCCAACGAATATCTTGTGGAAGTTGCTCATGCTTTTTCAATAGTTCCTGAACATAATTCTCACCGAAGTCACGTTGACCGATATTATACAATTCACTTACATCTTCATTAGGCTTGGTTTTTGACACAGCTACAAGCAATGCATTAGAGCTTGCGGTCAAATTCATTAAACTACGATATGCTTCTACGTTTACACTCATTATTTTAAAAACAATACTTTTGAATAAATTAAATACTTAAGGCGAATCATGAAAAATTAAAGAATATAAAAGAACAAGTTTAAAATCAAAATCTAGCATAGATAGTGAAAATCTAGATAAATAGACTTACATCTTATGTCTTATGTCTTATGTCTTCCGTCTTACTTTAACACAGCCCTTCCAATTACAATGCGCTGTACTTCACTTGTCCCTTCATAGATCTGCGTAATTTTTGCATCTCGCATCATGCGTTCAACATGATATTCTTTTACGTATCCGTAACCACCATGAACCTGCACTGCCTCAGTTGTAACCCACATTGCTGTTTCAGAAGCAAAAACCTTGGCCATGGATGAGCTTACGGCGTAATCCATTCCATTGTCTTTTTCCCAAGCAGCCTTAAAACATAAGATCCTTGAAGCTTCTATACGTGTTGCCATATCGGCCAGCTTGAATTGTATGGCTTGGTGCTGTCCTATTTCCTTTCCAAAAGCTTTTCTTTCTTTCGCATAGGCAACCGAACGTTCAAATGCTCCGGAAGCAATGCCCAATGCTTGAGCTGCAATTCCGATCCTGCCACCAGCGAGTGTTTTCATTGCGAATTGAAATCCTGCACCATTTTCACCAACTTGATTCTCTTTGGGAACCTTCACATCAATAAATGAAATGCTGTGGGTATCACTTCCCCGAATTCCCATTTTGTTTTCTTTGGGCCCTACTTTAACACCAGGCCAATTTTTCTCAACTATGAATGTATTGATTCCCTTTGAACCTTTTGAATGATCCGTTTGTGCCATAACCAAATAAACAGATGCACTAGAACCATTGGTGATCCAATTCTTTGTACCATTTAATAGATAATAATCTCCCTTGTCCTCTGCATTAGTATGTTGCGATGTAGCATCACTACCAGCCTCCGGCTCACTTAACAAAAAAGCACCTATATATAATTCACCATTTAACTTTCCTTGCGCCAAAGGTTTTAGGTATTTTTCTTTTTGATCAGCAGTTCCGTAATGTTCAAGTCCCCAACAAACCAGGCTATTGTTAACACTCATGCAAACACTTGTACTTGCATCCACCTTGCTAATTTCCTCCATCGCAATCACGTAGCTGATGGTGTCTAAACCAGATCCTCCATAAGCTTCACCAACCATCATACCCAAAAAACCAAGGTCAGCTAGTTGCTTTACCTGCTCAATTGGAAACAATTGTTTTTCATCTCTTTCAATAACGCCATCAAGACAACTATTGATTGCAAAATCCCTTGCAGCCTTTCGTATCATCAATTGTTCTTCGGTCAATTTGAAATCCATGAAATTGATTTTTGATATTTACCAATATTAGCTAATTCCCTTTAGATCAAGCTTCTTTACTCAATCATAATTCAGAAAAAATATGAATAATAACAAAAAACATTTCAAAGTCAAATAGGCAAGGCTGGTTCCTGCTGACTTAAACAATGAAAGCTACCAAGGCCCCAAATGATATCGGTGGAATCAATGCCAACTATTTCACGGTTTGGAAAACAGGTTTCAAGAATATGAATAGCCTTTTCATCTTTAGGTCCTCTGAACGTGGGAACAATAACCTGGTTATTGGCAATATAAAAATTTGCATAGGATGCCGGTAGTCGCTGGTCTTCCCAAATCACATCATCGGGCATTGGTAATTCAACGATGTTTAATTGCTTTCCATTTAATAACCTCATTTTTTTTAACTGATCAAGATTGTGTTGGAGTAAAGGATAATTATCATCGTTAATATTCTCTTCAACAACAGTTACAACAGTATCTTCATTGATGAATCTAACCGTATCATCAATATGGCCATCAGTGTCATCGCCTACGATGCCTTCATCAACCCAAAGAACCTGTTCCTGACCATAAAAGTTTATTAGATATTCCTCTATCTCTATCTGGGATAAATGAGGATTCCGATTTGGATTTAATAAGCATGCTGTAGAGGTAATAACAGTCCCAGCTCCATTAAAATCGACTGATCCCCCCTCCATTATTATACCTGGATTGAACACATGCAATCCCAATTTTTTCCCTATCAAAGTTGGTATAACATCATCAAGGTCGAATGGAGGATACTTATTTCCCCAGGCATTGTAGTCCCAATCTACTATGGCTTTTTTCGACTTGTCATTTTTATTTAAAAGAAAGGCTGGCCCATGGTCTCGGCACCACGCATCATTTGTTGGATGGATATGAAAAAAAACATTGGAGAGATCCGCGTTATTTTGAAGCAGTAAATTTCTAACGCTATTCTCCATTGAAGCATCAACAACATTTATATTAACCGATTCGAAACGAGAGAGTTTTTTAATAAATTCTATATAAGAAGGGAAAATTGAATCAATCTTCCCTGGCCATGAAGCTTCTTTATGAGGCCAACTTAACCAAGTGGATTGATGCGGAGCAAATTCAGCAGGAAAATAATAACCTAGCGATTGGGGAGATTCGTTTTTCATTAATAAAATAAAATGGTGGATGCTTTATTACTAATTACATTAGGTATTTCAATCAATATAACGCTTTACAATATCGTCATATGAATCAATTCTTCTATCGCGCATAAAGGGCCAGTGTGTTCTGTATTGATCAGTTTTTTCAAGATCAATATCAACTACTATTACCTCTTCATTATCGTGTGATGCTTTTGCCAAGAGTGTTCCAAAAGGATTTGAAACAAAAGAACCACCCCAAAACTTCATTGCACCATGTTGCTCAAGACCTACCCTATTGACACTCACAACATGAACACCATTTGCAATAGCATGACTTCTTTGAATTGTTTGCCATGCATTATACTGTTCAGTATTGGTTTCTTCTCCTTGCGATGTTGCCCAGCCTATTGCGGTTGGATAAAATAGAATTTCAGCTCCTGCAAGTGCAGTAAGTCTAGCTGCCTCTGGATACCATTGATCCCAGCAAATAAGTATACCTATGGTTGCGAACTTGGTTTTGAAAACCTTGTATCCCAAATCACCCGGAGTGAAATAAAATTTTTCAAAATATGCGGGATCATCTGGAATATGCATCTTACGATATTTACCAAGATAGGATCCATCTGCATCAATAACTGCTGTTGTATTATGATATATGCCTTGTGCTCTTTTTTCAAATAAGGACGCAATAATAACCACGCCTAAGCTCTTAGCCAAAGATGTCATCCGATCAGTCGACTTTCCCGGAATAGGCTCGGCCAACTTGAAATTTTCATAATCTTCAACATCACAAAAATATAGGGAGGTAAAAAGTTCTTGCAAGCAGACAATTTGTGCCCCTTTCGATGCTGCATCTTTTATTCCTGCTTCAGCTTTCAATAAATTTGACTCCAAATCAGAACTACAACTCATTTGAACAAGACCAACTTTAGTAATTGCCATATATTTAAATTGAATAGATAAGTTTTTGGAAATTGATTACGTTTCAATCAATACTAAATCTTGTAAATTTCTGACACCAATATTTTTTTGAGTAACAAATCCTTCTGCATACTTAACGCCAATTCTTTTCCCCATTAAGCGGCACCTTGCAACCAATGCATCAAGAAAATCAGGCGTTGAAATATAAGTTTGGGCACCTTTGTTGCTCTCTGGAGAAGTATGAAATTGAGTTGAATATGCCTTTATTGCTTCCATACGTTGATCAAACACATCGGAAATATCGACAATGAGGTTTGGCTCATAAAAACGATCTTGGATATAATGCAAAAGATGTTTGGGTCTCCAACGTTGTTGTGGAATACCATCATCCCCAACTGTTTCAATTTTGGATAAGCCCGCAAAAAAACATGCGTCTGAAACTAATTTACCTGCACGGCCATGATCTGGATGGCGGTCATCAAGAATATTAGCAAGCACAACTTCGGGCTGGTATTTGCGAATGGCTTTAATTACTTTTAACTGGTGAGGCTCATCATTAACAAAAAAACCATCGCGCATCCCTAAATTTTCCCGAATGGAAAGTCCCATCACTTTAGAGGCCAATGCAGCCTCTGATGCCCTGGTCTCAGCAGTACCACGCGAGCCCAATTCACCTGCGGTGAGATCAATCACCCCGGCTTTATTACCCTTTTTAATTTCATTAATAAGGGTACCTGAACAACTAAGCTCCATATCATCGGGATGCGCACCAAATGCCAAAACGAATAACTTCATATTGGTTCAAATTTCAAAGCAAAGATACGTTTTAGCAAGAAGTGAAAGTGGAGAAAAATAAACAGAAAAACTACGATGCATGACCATACATTCGGGCAACTTCATGAACAATCACTTCCATTTCAGCGTCGTCAGAATATG
Organism: Chitinophaga pinensis; assembly: GCA_945866165.1. Taxonomy (GTDB): domain Bacteria; phylum Bacteroidota; class Bacteroidia; order Chitinophagales; family Chitinophagaceae; genus Pollutibacter. The sequence goes on from CAMBGO010000107.1 coordinate 5,402, forward strand.
GCAGGTATTCCTGTTTTAGACTGCTGCCAAAAAACCACGCTAGGGTTTGCCAAAATTGGGCAGAAAAACCTCCTCTATACTCTTTGATTAGTTCATAACATGTATTGTTAGTCTCTCTGTTAATTAACTTCATCAATATTTTGCCTTGGTAAACTGAAAGATTGGTTAAGGGTTCAGTAAATTCTTTTTTTAGTTCTTTTTCGCGGGTACTCAAGTATTTTTTTCGTTCCCCTTTGTCTTTAATTTTATTTAGATTCAATGCAACATCATTTATAATCACTGCAGCTTTTTTTGCATAAGGATATGTAACATAAACCGCATTTCTAAGTCGTGTCCATTTTCTTGACGCATCTCGTTGAGCCCTGCTCATGTGACCGATGACTAACACCCTATCTAATTGTGCATATGGCAATGTATCCCCATTATATATAATGAACTGAACCAGTAATGTATCATTTGATCCAAATCTGGACTGAGCATTCAATGAAAAAGAAAGCATCAGACAAAAAACAAGGAAATATGTAAACTTAAATCCCTTCATTCAACTGTAAATTAATCAAATTTCGATATCTGTAAATATGATATCGGTCTGCCGCATATTCTTAACATAATTCTAATAAATAAAAATCGGATTCAATAAGACAAGATATCAATGCTAAACCGCATAGAGTTTACTTTTCAGCTTAAAATACATACTGATCATAAATCCAAAAAACATAATAATTGTTCCCAGCCACAAAAGATTAATCCAAGGAAATCGATAGGCCTTTAGGGTAATGTATCGCATTACAGCTGAAGATTCCTTAATGGCCAATTCTACTTTTCCGTTAGCACCTCGCTGAAGTCCAACAACTAGGTTTTGTTGCATGACCGTATCGGTTTTGAAAGAGGGATTTCCATCTTTTACAAAAAAGGCCGGAGCAATTGATGTCTTAATACCTTCCTTCGAAATTACTGTCAACTCAGACAACCAAGCGCTATCAACTAAAGGCAATTCAGGATTGTCGTTTTTATTTGCTGTCAATACCTTTTCAACCAATACAAATCCATTTGAATAGTAAACGGTATCCCCACTATCGATTGGAACATTCCTAAAAGCAGCAGTATCTTTTATATTATCGGGATTTAACCAAGAGGTGATGTAAACAAAAACATCATTAGTGAGATAATGTTTCGCTCCTGGGTTTGAAGAAAGTTGTGTTCCATCTTCTGATTTCATCAGAAAGGCATTGGGTGTAACATCAAATACTTCTTCTTCTTTTCCTTGAAGTGTATCGATTTTTCTAAAATTTATTTTGAAATAAACTTTATTATTTTTTGTTTCTGTTGAATCCCCCAAATAGGTAACAGTATACTTTCCCATTGGGGTGGGAATATTGTGAATCAACGTTATATTTTCAAGTGGATTTTCATCCCTTCCCTTTGCATCCTTTAAACCAGATACAGCGATACCTGTTCTATTCTCAGATATTAATTCTTTTTTTGAAGAGGATATTAATATTCCAATTAACATCAACGCAAATCCAACATGTGTAATTGATGAACCTGCCGCTTTCATTTTTCCTTTTAGTACAAGCAAAAAATATGATGCATTTGCAATAAATGAATACACTGCTGCCCATATTGCTACATGAATTGCAACGAGAAAGCCTATTCCGTATTTTTCATATGAAACACCTCCGAATAAGCTAATTAAAGCAGATAATACAATTGCTGTAATTGTTGGAACAGCTAATTTTGACCAAATATATTTCCTAGTAGTATCCTTGTACTTTAGGTATTGTACAAATGCAGTGAGCAAACCAATAATCATTGCCACCATAACCATGATACGGTTGTAAACATATTCCACATCTTGCCCTATAGCCCACTTGGTTCCGAAGAGCTTATTGAAGAATGGCAAGGATGTTAGTACTATGATATAGCCACCTGAAATAAACAACATTAGTGATCCAACAAACATCCAAAATTCCCTGGAGTTCATGCTCTCTTCTTTGGTTATGACGGGAATTAATTTTTGATTCTTGATGTATAAAACAACTGGAATTAAAATAAAAATCAACATCATAATCATCATATGCCAATACAAGGTACTACCCTCTCCAGTGAAAGAATGTACGGATGTGTCGCCCAGTACACCTGTTCTTGTAAGAAAAGTAGCATACAGTTCAAGTACATATGCAAGAATGATGAAAAGAAAACTTGCTTTCAATGCGTATCCGGTATGTTGAAAAATCAACATCGTATG
>CAMBGO010000108.1 GCA_945866165.1 Chitinophaga pinensis
CACGATGCATTGAGATTGCGTTTTTCATATCGTGATGATACATGGATACAGGAATATGCCGCACCAGGAACACATAATTATCAGATACATACCTTTGATTTAACGGCAAACGATGAAAATAATCTGCCTGAAACCATTATTCAGATAAGCGAATCTGTGAAAAAGGCAACTCATTTGCAAAGTGGCCCATTGGTAAATCTTGGATTTTTCTTTTGCAGGGATTACAACCGGCTTTTGGTAACCATACACCATCTGGCAGTGGATATGGTTTCATGGCAAATTATTAAGGAAGACTTTGGCAATTTACTTTTGCAATTGAAAGAAAATAAAAGCCTTGAACTGCCTTTAAAAACCGATAGTTACAAAAATTGGATTTTGGCTCATCATAGTGCTGATTACAAGCACATTGCTGATAAACATAGAAACTTTTGGGAAGGATTAAACATGACCGGTACAAAAATGCTGGTCCCCGAAAACACCCCAAAACAGAAACTTTCTGCATGGAAAGACTATAAAAGGCTATGTTCATCCGTTTCGCAATCGCAGTTTATTGAAATTTCCCGAAAAAAGAAATCCAGTAAACCAGATACGTTGTTACTGTATGCATTGTCAAAAGCACTGAATAAAACATTTGGCGAGGGAGTTTATGCCTGCTATACCGAAACCCATGGCCGAATCGATAATGATTTTGATCTGGATGTGAGCAGAACAGTTGGCTGGTTTACAGACATGTATCCGGTTTTATTGAATACCGGTTCAAAGAATGAGAATATCGATGAATTTTTATCATTTCATGACAGGGTTTATCAGCAAATAGAACGGAATAAGTCATTCCTGTGGAGTCATTATCTTCATTCAGTTTCTGATCCACGGCCTGACAGTATTGATTTTGTAGAATTTAACTTTTTAGGAGAAATCAGCAATAAAGGGAAGAATCAAGTTGAGTATGTTACAGAATCAGCATTTAATTTGGGTGCTGACGCCAGTCAAAATCTCACACCAAAAGCACGAATAATAATAGTTAGTGGTTTTGTTAATGGCAACCTTCAATTTGAGGTGTCAGCCTCGAAAACCTGTTTTTCAAGTCATACAATCAATCAATTATTAAATGAACTGGAAGCCGCTGCAGCAGAAATTATTAATCAGCTGATAAATTCTGCACAGACTCTAAAATCAGGAGTTGATTTCACATATAATCAACTTACATACAATGAAATCCATTCCATTGAGCAAGCCTATGGAGAACTCGAGGATGTTTACGGGTTGAGTCCAATGCAAAAAGGTTTATTCTATCTTGGATTGTATAATGAAAATAATCAGTCGTATTGCGTGCAGTTTGGTGAGAAATACAAGGGCAGCCTGAATGTTGGTTTTTTTAAGGAGGCCATAATTGAAACTGTTGCTAACAACCCTTCCCTGAAAGCCATATTCAGATCGGATGTGGTTAAGGATATCCTGCAGATAATACCGAAAGATGCAGAGGTGGATTTTGAGTATATTGACCTTTCTGAAGAAAAACAAATGAACCATGCTGCCTATTGTTTGCAATACGCTGCCGACGAGCGGTCACATCCTTTTGATTTCAGTAAAGGAAAGCTATTGCGGACCAAGCTGTTCAAATGGAATGATGATACCTATTACTTCCTGTGGACGAATCACCACATTATTCTGGATGGCTGGAGCACGAGCATATTATTAGCTGAAATAAAAAGCAGGCATAACCACAAAATGATCAATATGCCCTACATCCAGGAATCGAAACCCCTGTTTTCAGACTATATAAAATGGCTTGGTCAACAAAAAGAATCGCAGTCAATCGAATTCTGGAAACAAAAACTATATGGATATAGCCATGTTGCTGAAATAAAAAGTATGGAAAACCATACAAGCAATGAATCAGAATTTTACACGGTAGACTCAGTTTTCAACTTGTCAGTGGAGCTTACACGTTGCCTTGAAGATAAGGCTAAAAGAATGAAAACAACACTAAATACCGTTACGCAGGCTGCTTACGGTTTATTGCTCTCCTATTACAGTAAAAACGACGATGTGGTTTTTGGTGCCATCGTTTCCGGAAGGCCTGCTCAAATTCCGGATATACAAAAAATGGTAGGTTTATTGTTTAATACCATTCCGATGAGGGTCAAATTCCATGATAAAGGTAGGCTTTCCGAATTGTTGGGCGATATTCAAAAATATTTTATTGAAAGTCAGGATTACCATTATCTTAATGTTGCTGATTTTAATAAAATGGGATTATCGGTAAGAAATCCTATCAGAACCTTGTTAACTTTTGAAAATTATCCAAGTGAGTTGGCCAATGACGGCTATTATGATGTTTCAGAAGAGGATAAATTCATTTTTGAACAAACCAATTATGATTTGAGTACAATCATTATCCCAGGCGATGCATTACAGTTTATTATAAAATACAATCCGCTTAAATACAATAAATCTCAAATAGATGAAATTCAATCCATGTGGGAATTAATACTTGAATTAATAGCGAGAGATGAAGATGCGCTAATTCAGGATTTTAAAGCAAAAATGATCAGTTTAATTGTTGAAAAAGAAAAATCAGAAATTGAGAGACAGAAAAAGATGAACCTATCAAAACTTAAAAAATTTAAAAAATGAAAAATAATCTTGAAAAACTAAAATCGGCAAAAGCCGTTCCCTTGGAAAACAAATCACTCACTGAAGTTAAAAGGATTAGCGAAAAGCATGGTTTTCCGGTTATGGTGCAATCCAATATGTCAGGATTAAATCTTGAACAATGGATTGGTAACAATAAAAGTTTCTGTGATGAATCGATGAAAAAATACGGAGCCATTTTGTTTAGAAATTTTAATATAAACTCAGTTGAGGATTTTACTGAATTTGTAAAGTCTCTGGGATTGCAGGCGCAGAAATATACAAACAGAACATCCCCAAGGTATTCAGTTGCAGAAAATGTTTACACTTCAACTACACAGCCTAAGACTGAAATAATTCATTTCCACAGTGAAAATTCATATTCACAAACTCCGCCGGATAAGTTAATATTTTGTTGTATTATACCTGCGAATAGTGGTGGAGAAACACCATTGGCTGATAACAGGGTTCTTTTAAACAATATACCTGAATCTATTAAAAATAAATTCAGAAATCTGGGTGTTTTGTACAAGCGCAGGGTAAGTGATGAACTTGGCCTTGGCTGGAAAGAGATTTTTCAGGTGCAGACAAAAGAGGAGGTAGAGGAGCAGTGCAGGAAAAACGATATTGAGTTTAACTGGATTGGTGACATACTTGATTTGAGTTGGAAAGGTCCTGCCATTGTAAAACACACTGTAACAGGTGAGGAAATCTGGTTCAATCATGCATTCTTCTTTAATAAGTTTTCATACTCTGAGGACTTCCTAAGCATTTTAGAATCGGATGAGGATTTGCCCTTTTCCACCTTCTATGGTGATGGATCCGCTATTTACCAGGAAGAGTATGACCTGATAAAAAAAGCTTATGACAGTTCTAGGGTTGATTTTCCCTGGCAAAAAGGCGATTTACTCATGGTCGATAATTATTTGATAAGCCATGCCAGAAATAGTTATGATGGTGATCGTCAGATACTGGTTTCTATTTTCTAAAGCGTTTCCCGGATAAATATGTCAACTTTTAAACTTTCAAAAAATCAGGAATTCCATTTTTTAAAAAGGGGTAGAAGTTTTCTTTTTCTTCTCTACTCATTTAATTCTGATCTTGATACTGATAGGCTAAAGGATGCTTGTGTAAAAGCCATACAGTCTGTAGAATTATTGAATTACAAACTGGTGGATGTTTCCGCTACGTTTCCTTTACAAAGTAAGGGAACTGAAGAAGTAAATATAGATGTGACTTTTGACAATGAATTTACTATTGAAAAATTCTATCGTTCAATTGATAATAATGATAACCAGATAAACCCCTATCAGCACAAACCTTTAGCATTATCGTTGATTAAATCTGATAGAATTTATTTAATTTTAAAAGTATCCTGTGTTTTCTTTGATAATTATTCTGCAAATCGATTTGTTCAACGGATAGCAGATATTTATTATAATCATGATATCCAATTTGAGGAAGAAATAGATTATTTTAGTTATTCGGAATGGCAAAATGAAATATTGGCTGAAGAGGCTGCAGATGAAAATTATTACCATCTCCGATTAAGAGAAAAGGAATCGGATTGTATAAACAGTCTGACAGATATCACAGGTTTTCCGGAAACCAAAATTCATGTGGAGGATATATGGATTGGTGATAAAAAACAATTTACCCAGGATCAGATAGCTGCGGTAACGCTCAAATTTATAGGTAACTATATTAGGGATAAAAAAATTAGTGTTGGGCTGATCCCCTATCATAGAAATCATGAAATATTAAATGAAACTTTAGGACTTATAAATACTTCTTTACCGGTTTTTTATTCTCCTGAAGAGTGCCCCAATCTGGAGGACATAACAGCACTGCTGAATGAGGCAGCAACCAATAGGGATAGCTTTAACTACACTTTGCTCTCTTCTGATTTTGACAATATTCAACTTGCATACTTTGAGGTTCCAAATTCTTTGTCATACATCCAATCAGGAGCCCGATTTGAAGCTTTTATGCCTGATGATGAAATTAAAGGTTTAAAGATATTATTTATTGTTTCAGATCAGCAAATATGCATTCGGGTCATTATTCCCTCAGCACAGAATAATGAATTGCCAATGCTCTTTACCGATCAGTTCCGCAACTATATGGAAACGTTTGGTATCAGCGGAAAAACAGAATTGGTAGCAACCTCAAAACAGATTGAATATTACCAGAAAATTACTTCAGATAAACCTGCCAAACTAACAGATAAAAATCACAATAATGTGTATGCAATGCTTTCGGAAAGCTTTGAGAAGTTTGCGGGTAATCGTTGTCTGGCAAATGAGAATGTTTGTCTGACTTTTGCTGATGTAGATGCTGTAAGCAATCAAATGGCTCATTTCCTTTCCAATGATCTTGGGGTAAGTAAAGGAGATATGGTTGGACTTATGCTTCCCAGAAGCATCAATCAGATTATTGCTATGCTGGGGGTAATAAAATCCGGGGCATGTTTTATAGCTATTGATTCTTCCTTGCCGGAATCAAGGAAGCAGTTTGTCAGAGAGGATGCCGGTTTAAGATGTACTATTGATTTATCGGTCATGGATAAGTTTAATGCCGATAAACATCCATCCAATCCTGCTCCAGTTAGCTTGAATCCGGAGGACGCTTTTTATTGTATTTACACCTCTGGTTCTACAGGTCTACCCAAAGGATGTAGTATTAACCACCGGAATATGCTCAATTACCTATACTGGATTGGTCAGTATTGGAGAGGAAATGTAGAAAAAACTGTGGGCTATTTTACAACATTATCTTTTGATTTTACGATAACATCTGTATTGGGTTCATTGCTTTCCGGTAGTTGCTTGAGTGTAATTAATGAAGAGGCTGATTTGTCAGAATCGCTAAATCAGATCATCAGTGATAACGGGGTAGGCGTAATAAAAATCACACCAGCACATATTGGTCTTTTGAGCAAGGAAACACTTCAAAAATCAAGTCCAAAAGTTTTTATTGTTGGAGGTGAGGCTTTATCAAAAAAACAGATTGAACATCTGCGCAACAACAATAACTGTCTGATATATAATGAATATGGTCCTACGGAAGCAACTGTAGGTTGTATTGTGCATCTTGTAGATGAAAACAATGAGCCCCGCATTGGAAAACCTATTCCGGGAGTAGATGTGATAATCGCAAATGAAAGTAACCAGCCCTTACCGGTGGGATGTACCGGGGAAATTCTTCTGTCTGGCAAAAGTGTTATAAGTGGGTATCTAAAGTCTTCTCAAATTAATGAATTAAAGTTTACCCGTATTGAGGGAATAGAAGGGTTGTTTTATCGCACAGGAGATGTTGGAAGGTTAACAGGAAGAGGTATTTATGAATATCTTGGTAGAACTGATGATCAGGTAAAACTAAACGGATACCGAATCGAACTGGCAGAAGTTGAGGCAAATATTAAAAAAATAGAACATGTCGATGATGCGGCTGTAGTAATTCATACACAAAATGAAAATAAACAGTTAATAGCATTTTGGGTATCTAGCCATAACGAAATTGATTTCAAATCTGAGTTAAAGAAATTTCTGCCTGACTATATGATCCCTTCCAGGTATATAAAATTGGATGTCTTACCGTTGAATAAAAATGGAAAAACAGATAAGATACATCTTTCCCAATTACCTCTTGAAACAGAAAACACGATAATTCCATTAGACACAAAATCTGAATCTTTAATTGCAGATACAATTGCAGCAGAGTTAAAGATTGATGTCATAAAAATTGGTAAAGAATCCAACTTTATTTCACTGGGTGGTGACAGCATCAAAGCTATTCAGGTTTTAGCAACATTAAGAAAAAGCCATTATCAGATAAGTCTGCAGGATTTAATGGGCGGAAAACCTATTTCATTTCTGGCAAGAAATCTTAAAAAGATACATAAGCAAGCTAGTCAGAATACTATATCGGGGATAGTGGAAATGACCCCCATCCAGCATTTATTTTTTGGAAATAATCTCATAGCGGGTTTACCAATAGAAAAATCATTTTACAATCAGAGTCAACTTTTAGAAATCCATGCAGGCTTAACCCCGGAAGATTTGCATGAAGTAATGAAAAAACTGATAGAGCACCATGATATGCTCAGGGCCACATTTCAATTGCATTCGGAGGGAGGTTTACGTCAGATTGTATTGAATGCAGCTGAGATAGATGCAAAACCAGAGGTGTTCGATTTTTCAGCTACTCAGACGGAGAAACAGGCTTATGAAATTGAAACAATATGTGATAAGTTAAAGTCACAACTTAGCCTACAGCAAGGACCGCTCGTTAAATCTGCATTTATAAAGGTTCAGGAAAAAACATGTTTTTTCATCACGGCTCATCACTTGATTACAGATCTGGTTTCTTGGAAAATAATCCTTGAGGACCAGGATATGCTGATAACACAAATCAGAAATGGAAACAAGTTACAACTTCCCCCAAAAACCGACAGCTATTTGCTGTGGTCGAATGTTATAAAAAACAAAGCCATTGAATTAAAAGAGTGCGAAGACACATTTTTCTGGAATAAAATATTATCTGAAAGGGTAAATGATATTTCTCTCGGTAAAAAGGGCTTTTCTCTTAAAAATGCACAAACAAAAGTCCTAAGAGTTTCCCTTGAAAAAGCTGCCAAAATTGCGACTGTTACCAAAGATAATATTTATCTGAATACACCATCTGTTATACTGAGATCATTGGGTGATGGGCTTGCAGGGGTTTTTGGCAATGGAGCCTACCGGGTTCATATGGAGAGCCATGGCAGAAACACCTTTGGCGATATTGATCTGAGCAGAACGGTTGGTTGGTTCACAAGCACATACCCAATTGTGGTTTCCTGCGAAAAGGAACGTTCTGAGGCAGAAGATTATGTAGCGTTGGGTTACAC
>CAMBGO010000109.1 GCA_945866165.1 Chitinophaga pinensis
AGTGCCAGATGGCCTCTGGACACAATGCCCATCGTGTAAGTATACTTGTACGACTGTCGAACTAAAAGAAAATTTATCAGTTTGTACAAAATGTAATTATCACCATCGGATTGGAAGTGCTGAATATTTCGAGGTACTATTTGATGAAAATCAATACGATGAGTTATTTGCTGACGTGAAATCTGTCGACTTCTTGGGATTCAATGACTTGAAACCATATAAAAAAAGACTTGAGGAAGCTTATAGCAAAACTGGATTACATGATTCAATCACTGCAGGTATAGGTAAAGTTAATGGACATGGCCTAGTTATTTGCTGTATGGATTTTAATTTCATCGGTGGATCATTGGGTAGTGTAATGGGAGAAAAAATAGCAAGATCTGCCGACTATTGTATCGAACATAAAGTTCCGCTTATGATTATTAGTAAGAGTGGTGGTGCTAGAATGATGGAAAGTGCATTTTCATTGATGCAACTTCCAAAAACGTTGGCAAAAATCGGCAGGCTCTCTGTTGCCAAAATACCTTTTATTTCTCTTTGTACTGATCCCACTTATGGTGGCACAACGGCATCATTTGCCATGGTCGGAGATGTAAATATCGCTGAACCCGGTGCCATGATTGGTTTCGCAGGACCTAGGGTAATTAAGGAAACTATTAAAAAAGACTTGCCTGATGGATTTCAAACTTCTGAATTTTTGATTGAGCATGGTTTTTTGGATTTGATTGTTGATCGCAAATATTTGAAAGAAAAGATAGCAACACTTTTATCCCTTTTTGCCAATTGATTACCTGAGGCATACTTTATTACATAATGGAAATTAAAAATAAGTCAGCAACATTCGAGTATTTCATCGAAGACAAATACGATGCAGGTATGATGTTGACTGGAACCGAGATAAAAGCCATAAGAGATGGTAGGGTAAGTTTTAATGATAGTTATTGCTTGCTAGATAGAGGAGCACTATACATTAAGGCCCTACATATATCTCATTACGAGTTTGGTTCTTATGCGAATCATGATCCTCTGAGAGAAAGGAAATTACTACTTCATAAAAGGGAGTTAAATAAAATTGCTCAAAAAATTAAGGAAAAAGGCTATACAATCATCCCTTTAAAAATTTATTTCAGTGAAAAGGGGTATGCTAAAATTCAAATTGGCTTGGGAAAAGGCAAAAAGACCCATGATAAAAGAGAGAACATCAAACAACGTGAGGCTGATCGTGAAATTAAACGATACTTAAAATGAGTTTTTTATATTTTTTGGATTGTAATAGAAATTACTGCATTTTTGCAATCATGAACAACATGTTTACATCAAATACCGGTTGGCACACTAACTCCACAAAGGGGTAAGTACTTGGTATTTGTATACATAAGTGGAGCCCCGAATAATTCGGGGCTTTTTATTTTATATGAAATGAACGTAATATGAAAAGAGAAACAAAAATATCAATTGAAACATCCATCAGAAAAATGGCTGCTGATCTTTATACGCCAGTAGGTATTTATCTGCGACTTAGGGATCGTTTCAGGGATACCATATTGCTTGAAAGTACCAATAATAGTAGTTCTGAAAATAGCTATTCATTCATTGCAATAAATGCAATTGGTGGAATAGAGATTACTTCAAAAGATGCTATTGAGATAAAGTTCCCCGGATCGGTGCCTGAAAAGCTTTTTATTGATGAAGGAAATACTGTTCCCGAGGTAGTTTGGAATTACATGCAAGAATATGAAGTTGTTAATCCTACAAAGGAAACCAAGTTGGCCCAAGGTTTGTTCGGCTACACAGCATATGATTCTATTCCTTTTTTTGAAACAATCTCATTTGATAAAAAATCATATGATAGCCATCATAAGCCCGAATCATCATTGATTTCTAATTTTATTCCATTGATGCGTTATCGACTCTATCAATATGTTATTGCTATAGATCATTATCGCGACCAACTATTTTTAATGGAAAATCATTTTGATGGTTCAACCGGTGATTTAACGTACATCGAAAATATAATTCGCAGTAGAGACATTCCTCAGTTTCCCTTTGAAACTTCCGGTGATGAGACCTCAAATATAAATGACCAGGAATATCTTGACATGGTTAAAAAGGGCATTGCACACTGTTATCGTGGTGATGTATTTCAAATCGTTCTAAGCAGAAGATTCCAGCAATCATTCACTGGTGATGAATTTAATGTATACCGTGCATTGAGAATGATCAATCCCTCACCTTATCTTTTCTTTTTTGATTATGGTGAATATAAACTGATGGGTTCTTCTCCTGAAAGCCAATTAATTATTAGCAACGGGAAAGCGATAGTTCATCCCATCGCTGGCACTTTCAAGCGGACTGGTGATGATGAAGTAGATCGGAAAGAGGCAGAAAGATTATTGAAAGATCCAAAGGAAAATGCAGAACATGTTATGTTGGTGGACCTTGCAAGAAATGATCTTAGTAGAGTATGCGACAATGTAAGTGTTGCTCATTATAGACAAGTGAAATACTTTTCACATGTGATTCACTTAGTAAGCGAAGTAATTGCAAGTGTAAGAAAAGGATCAAATCCCTTTGTGCTGATGGCAAAAACTTTTCCAGCAGGAACCTTAAGCGGTGCTCCAAAATTTAAGGCAATGGAATTGATTGATGAGTACGAAAAAACTCCCCGATCATTTTATGGTGGTGCAATTGGTTATATGGGTTTTGATGGATCCTGTAATCAGGCTATCATGATAAGAAGCTTTTTGTCGAAAGACAATAATCTGTTTTACCAGGCTGGTGCTGGAGTCGTTGCCTCAAGCATTCCAGAAAATGAACTACAAGAAGTGAATAATAAACTAGGGGCATTGAAAAGTGCCATTAAATATGCATCAACTTTAAATAGCAATATTTCATAAAATATTAAACTACACGCAGCATTGGAAAAGATACTTGTTTTAGATAATTATGATTCTTTCACATATAACCTTGTGCATATGCTTGAGCATATACTTGGTTTCAAGGTCGATGTATTTAGAAATGATGAAATTACATTAGATATGGTTGCTCCATATCAAAAAATTCTCCTATCACCCGGACCGGGTATCCCAAATGAAGCTGGTATTTTATTGCCTCTCATCAAAACTTTTGCTGCAACTCATTCTATTTTTGGTGTTTGCTTAGGACATCAAGCTATTGGGGAAGCATTTGGTGGAAAACTTTCAAATCTTTCAAGTGTATATCATGGTGTAGCAACCCCAATTAAATTGGTTAATGACATAGTTGAATCTGAATTCAATAATGATTGGAGTAGGGGACTTGATCAAATTCAAACAGTTGGTCGCTATCATAGTTGGGTAGTTAATTTGAATGATTTTCCTTCAGAACTTGAAGTAACTTCTTTTGATGATAATAACATGATCATGTCATTACGGCATCGTCATTTTGATGTTCAGGGCGTTCAGTTTCATCCTGAAAGTGTATTAACGCCTAATGGGGAGAATATGATTAGAAATTGGCTAGGTAAACAAAAAATAAATTAACTCATATCATGAAAAAGATATTGAACATTTTATTTGAACATAGAAGTCTCTCTAGAGATGAAGCAAAGGAAGTCTTGCTGGAAATTGGAAAAGCTGTCTTTAATGAACATGAACTAAGTGCTTTCATGACTGTATATCTCATGAGGAGTATCACCATGCCTGAGTTATTGGGTTTCCGGGATGCCCTACTTGAAATGTGTATTCCAATTGACTTGGAAGACCGAAAGGCAATTGATATTGTTGGTACAGGCGGTGACGGGAAAAACACATTCAATATTTCAACCCTATCTTGTTTTATAGTTGCTGGTGCAGGACAAATGGTTGCTAAGCATGGAAGTTATGGAGCTAGTTCCGTTAGTGGAGCATCTAACCTAATGGATCATATTGGGTATAAGTTTAAAAATGATCAAGATATATTAAGAAATGAATTGGATCAGACCAATATGTGTTTTTTGCATGCTCCCATTTTTCATCCTGCATTGAAGGTAGTTGCACCAATCAGAAAAAACCTCAAAGTGCGTACATTTTTTAATATGCTTGGGCCAATGGTTAATCCGGCAAATCCTGAATTTAATATGGTTGGAGTTTACAACCTCGAAATGGCAAGGATTTACAGTTATCTTTTACAAATTCAGCAAAAGAATTTTATGATAATCAATTCCTTGGATGGGTATGATGAAGTGTCATTGACTTCAGATACAAAAATTATCACTCCTGCAGGCGAAAGAATTATGACACCTATTCAGCTTGCAAATTGCTTGGTTAATCCTGCCGATATATTTGGAGGTGATTCAGTAGAAGAAGCGGCTACTATCTTCTTAAATATTTTAAATAATAAAGGAACTACAGAACAAGATTCAGTAGTTATTTCTAATGCCGCATTGGCATTACAACTAACTGGAAAGTACACAGATTATGATGATGCTTTTGCTGCTTCCAAAGAAAGTTTGAAGTCAGGAAAAGCAATAAATGTCTTAAATAAACTAATATCAATACAATAGTCAACATGAATATTCTTGATCGAATCGTAGAAAATAAGAAAAGGGAGTTGTTTGAAAAAAAACAATCAATTACTATTGATATGCTTGCTCAGTCTACCTATTATGGGCGCAAAACAATATCCTTATCAGAATCTATTTCAATTGATAGTGCTACTGGTATTATTGCTGAATTTAAGCGATCATCTCCTTCTAAAGGGGTTATTAACGACATGGTTTCGCCTTTGCAAGTGGCTGTTGACTATCAAGCTGCAGGCGCTTCAGCAATTTCAATTTTAACCGACCATGATTTCTTTGGAGGCTCAGATGATGATTTATTGTCTGTTCGGGACTCAATTGATATACCAATTTTGAGAAAAGAATTCATAATTGATCCATTTCAAATTCATGAGGCAAAATCAATTGGAGCAGATATAATCCTTTTAATTGCCGCATGCCTTACGCCAGCTGAGGTACGCTCATATTCTGCAATAGCAAAAAGTCTTTCTTTAGAGCTGTTGCTCGAGTTGCATGATGAAGATGAAATTGGACACATATGTGATGAGGTTGATTTTGTGGGAATCAATAACAGAAGTTTGAAAACATTTGATGTTAATATTCAACGAAGCCTGGATATGGCCAAGAAAATTCCTGAAGGAAAGTTGAAGATTGCCGAAAGCGGTATCGATAACCCCAATATAATTTCATTATTCAGGGAAAATGGATATGTGGGATTCTTAATTGGAGAAAACTTTATGAAAACAAATAACCCCGGTGAAGCGTTAACTAATTTTATAAAAAGTATCTAATTCTATAAGATGAAAGTAAAAGTATGTGGAATAACAACAGTAAATCAGCTCAAAGAACTTGAGATGATGGATGTTGATTTTGCTGGACTAATTTTTCATAAGCCTTCTCCTAGATATGTTTTAAATGAGATCAAGAGTCCATATTCCATAAAAAATGAAAATATCAACATAAAAAAAGTAGGTGTTTTTGTAAATGAATCAATTAATACTGTAATAGATACAGCAAAGGAATGGGAGTTGGATATGGTTCAATTGCATGGCGATGAGTCGCCTGAATTTTGTAAAGAAATAAAATCAGTGGTTAAAACAACAAAAGCATTTCGTATTGGTGATTCTTCAAGTTTTGCTATTATAAACGCTTATAGCGATGTAGTTGACTGTTTTTTATTTGACACACTTGGGGAGCGTTATGGAGGAACAGGAAAGCAATTTGATTGGAACTTGTTGACATCTACCGAAATCAATAAACCCTTTTTCCTAAGCGGTGGTATTGGTTCTGATGATGTGGACAAAATAGACGAAATCTGCAATAGAACAACTTCTCTTTTTGCGCTTGACCTAAACAGTAAATTTGAAATAACCCCTGGGATAAAAGACATGGATAAGTTATCAGTATTTTTATCATCAATTTATAAAAAATAAGAAATGGCAATAGTATATTCAAAACCCGATGATCAAGGTTATTATGGTGATTTTGGTGGTGCATACATTCCTGAAATGCTTCATTTAAATGTTGAAGCACTTCGTGAAAATTATAATTCAATTTACAATGATCCTATTTTTCAACAAGAATATAGTGACCTCCTTAGGGATTATGTTGGAAGACCCACTCCATTGTTTCTTGCTGAGCGTTTGAGCGAACGTTTTAACTCCAATATTTATTTAAAGCGAGAAGATCTTTGTCATACTGGGGCACATAAAATAAATAATACAGTTGGGCAGATTCTACTTGCTCAACGACTTGGTAAAAAACGTATTATTGCCGAGACGGGTGCTGGTCAACATGGTGTTGCTACTGCAACTGTTTGTGCTCTAAAAGGGATGGAATGCATAGTGTACATGGGTGAAAAAGACATTGTTCGTCAGGCACCCAATGTTGCAAGGATGAAAATGCTTGGCGCTACAGTAATTCCTGCTATTAGTGGAAGTAAAACATTAAAGGATGCTACAAATGAAGCGATTCGTGATTGGATCAATCATCCGAATGATACGCATTATATAATTGGTTCTGTTGTTGGACCACACCCATATCCTGATATGGTTGCACGGTTTCAATCAATAATTAGTTTAGAAACTAGAAAGCAATTAAAAGAAAAGACCGGATCCGAGCTTCCTACCAGGGTTATCGCCTGTGTTGGTGGTGGAAGCAATGCTGCAGGAGCTTTTTATCATTTTTTGGATGAACCTTCGGTTGAAATCATAGCAGTTGAGGCAGCTGGTCATGGAGTTAACAGTGGCATGAGCGCCGCAACTACCCAACTAGGAGTGCCAGGAGTACTTCATGGTAGTAAAAGTATTGTTATGCAAACACCTGATGGTCAGGTTGTAGAGCCCCATAGTATTTCTGCGGGACTTGATTACCCTGGCATCGGTCCAATGCATGCAAATCTATTTTCCTCAGGTAGAGGTAAATTCTTAAGTGCTACAGATGATGAGGCAATGAAATGGGCCTTTGAAATTTCAAGGCTTGAAGGAATCATCCCGGCACTTGAAACTGCCCATGCATTTGCAGTATTGCCTGAATTAGAACTTTCCTATCAAGATACAACAGTTATTTGTTTGAGTGGCAGGGGTGATAAAGACCTCGGTACTTACATGACTGCTATGGAAATGCCTAAATAATAAAGTATGAGTAGAATAAAAGAATTGTTCAACCGCAAGCATAATAATATATTGAATGTGTATTTCACTGCTGGCTTTCCTACTCTTGAAAGCACCATTGAAATCATGAAATCCCTGCAAGAAAATGGGGTTGATTTGATTGAGTTGGGAATGCCCTATAGTGATCCTTTGGCTGATGGACCTGTTATTCAGGATAGTAGCATCGTCGCATTGAATAACGGAATGACAGTAAAAAAGTTATTTCAGCAACTTGAACAGATGCGAAAGGATATTCAGGTTCCAGTTGTATTGATGGGTTATATGAACACGGTACTTCAATATGGGTTTGAGGCCTTTTGTATTGAAGCTAAAAAGGCAGGAATTGATGGAT
>CAMBGO010000110.1 GCA_945866165.1 Chitinophaga pinensis
AGAACAAAGCATATCGGGAAGGATTTCAGTAACAATATCATTCTTAATTCTATGATTCCATTGTTTATTTCATATGGAATTTCAATCGGTGATCCCCTTTATTTTGCAAAGGGCAGGCAATGGCTTGATTCAATGCCTTCTGAGACAAATAAAAACACAGGATTTTTTAAACACGTAATAATCCCTAAAAACGCATTTGAATCACAATCGCTTTTGGAGTTGTTTAATGACTTTTGCAAGAACAATCGATGTGAAGAATGCTTTATTGCTCGGGAGATAAGACATGTCGACTCATGTTGATATTAAAGCCAATTGTAATTTATAGTAAGTAAAATATTGGGATGAATACTCTCTTTTACCGGACAGCTCAAAGCGATTTCATTAAGTCTATTTCTTTCATCTTCAGAGAAGATAATACCATCTGGCCATGAAAAGTGAATATCGATTCTACTTATACGCCTTGGATTGGCTTCCATAAATTTTTCTGTTTGTATACTGACTCCTATAAGCTTATTGTCTAAATCTTTGGCTCTAATAGCCATTGTAGTTAAGATGCATGAGGCCAATGATGTGCCAATCAGGTCGGTTGGCGAGAATCTTGCCCCCATTCCATGGTTATCTGTAGGAGCATCGGTTTCAATTGTAGATCCTGATTGCAAATGAGAAGCTAAAGTTCTGAGGTCTCCCTTATAGATAACTTGAGATGTCATGCTTTTTTTTATAAATTTACAGTAGATTCATTTATTATGCCCAAACAATTACTTCTCTTGTGCACTTTTTTTGCTTTTAGTTTATCATTGATGGCTCAACGATTGCCGACTCCACCAAACAAAAAAGACCAGGAGAAAATAGCAAAGCGAAATAAAGTGAATGAATTGATGAAAAACGAAGAAGAGGGGATACCAGCGTTTAAAAAACAAAGTTCGATTCAATTAAAAATGAACCACGACGGCTCTGGTTTTTTATATGAATTGGGAAAATCTAAGTCACCTTTTAAAGCTACTGTTTTTCAAATAGAATTAGGCGAGAAGCAACATCCTAAAGAACAAAAGCAGAGTAGTACTTCATATGCCGGCGGTGGATTTTCATTTTTTGGAAGACCATTCATATATGGGAAACAAAATATTTTTTATCAATTAAAACTCGGAGCAGGTCAACAGCTTATGATTGGTGGCAAGGGTAACAAAAATGGTGTTGCTGTATATGGTGTTCTTGTTGGAGGTCTGTCAATTGGCCTTTTACGACCATATTATATGGAATTTTCTTCCGTAGGGGGCTCAGAGAAAATAAAGTTTTCCGAAAAAGATAGGACTAGATTTTTAGATCCAGAAAAAATCATAGGTGGAACAGGTTTGTCTCAAGGATGGAGTGAAATGAAGACTGCACCAGGTTTCTATGCTAAAACAGGTTTGCGCTTCGATTGGGCCAGGTTCAATAACTTGATTTCAGCCCTTGAGTTTGGATTTTCTTTCGATTATTATTCAAAACCCGTTGTTCAAATGGTTGATGTCAAGGGAAAGTCATTCTTTCCCACAGGATATGTTTCCCTTGTTTTTGGTAAACGTAAGTGATGTAACTTTACATCACATTTATACAGATGAAAGAAATCAATGTTATTGACGGTGCTGTAGAAACCAAGATTAAAAAGCCTGATTGGCTAAGGGTTCGCCTTCCTGTTGGCGAAAGCTACCGGCATGTGAGATCACTTGTTGAAACTCATAAATTACACACGATTTGCGAAAGTGGAAATTGCCCAAATATGGGGGAATGCTGGGGAGAGGGAACAGCTACTTTCATGATTTTAGGAAATATTTGCACCCGAAGTTGCGGTTTTTGTGCTGTTGCTACAGGCAGGCCTGATGCAGTGGACTGGAATGAGCCTCAGCGTGTTGCAGAAGCAATTCACCTAATGAAAGTAAAACATGCTGTAATTACTTCAGTTGACAGAGATGAGCTGCCTGATGGAGGTAGTACAATTTGGTTTAATACCATTAAGGCCGTTAAGTCGCTTAATCCCAATACAACCCTTGAGACACTGATACCAGATTTCAAGGGTATTGACGATCAAATCCAACAAATCATTGAAGCTGCACCAGAAGTGGTATCACATAATATTGAAACTGTTGAACAATTAACTAAAAAAGTGAGGATACAGGCAAAATATTGGCGCAGCATGGAAGTGCTTCGGAAGTTAAAAATGGGCGGTATGAGAACAAAGTCTGGAATTATGCTTGGACTTGGTGAAAAAAAGCAGGAAGTTATTCAAACCATAAGCGATTTGGCAGACAATGGTGTAGATGTGATCACAATTGGTCAATATTTACAACCTACAAAAAAACATTTGTCAGTCGATCGGTTTGTTCATCCAGATGAATTTTTTGAATACAAGCAAATTGGTTATGACCTGGGTATTGATTACGTTGAGAGTGGACCACTCGTACGTTCTTCTTATCATAGTGAAAAGCACGTCATTCCGGGTTATGGAAGACAGCAATGGGAAAACGAACTTTTATTAAAAGGAAACTAATAAGATTTATTGCTGCTCCCAAGCCAATGCACTAGCTCCTAGAATCGCTGCATCAGACTCCTTTAAATGACTTACTAGAATTTTGACCTTGTTTTGAAACACTTGAATCAGGTTTTCTTCCATGTGCTCCCTTGTTGGCTTTAATATTAGGTCTCCTGCCTTTGTTAATCCTCCAAACAAGATGATGGCTTCAGGACTGCTGAACATAACAGCATTGGCAAGTGCTAAGCCAAGTATTTTTCCTGTAAACTCAAAAATTTGCAAGGCTAACTTGTCTCCTTTAATTGCAGCATCATAAACAACCTTAGAATCAAGATTTTCCTTATCTGCTGTTCTTAGTAAACTATCTTCCTTGCTATTTTCAAGTAATTCGAGTGCAGTGAGTCTAACACCTGTTGCCGAAGCATAGCTTTCAAGTGATCCTTTTTTTCCAGTCCCTTCATGCATTCTTCCATCTGGAATTACAATGGTGTGTCCTAGTTCTCCTGCAAATCCATCATGACCGTATATCAATTGACCATTTGCTACAATACCACTTCCAACTCCAGTACCAAGTGTGATCATGATAAAGTCCTTCATGCCCTTAGCTGCTCCATACATCATTTCGCCAATTGCCGCAGCATTGGCATCATTTGTTAATACCACTGGGAGCTTGAATTTTTCGTTAACCAATTTTGCTATTGGTATGATACCTTTCCATGGAAGATTAGGTGCATATTCTATTGTGCCTGTATAGAAATTTCCATTAGGAGCACCCATTCCAATTCCTTTGATACGGTCAATGCCCCCAGCTCTTTCGATTAAAACCGATAGTTGTTCATGTAATTCATCAATAAATGTTTCAATTGTACTGTGCTTTTTTGTAGACATTTCCCCTGAAAACAACACGTTACCGTCGCGATTAACAATACCATATTTTGTTCCTGTTCCGCCAATATCAATACCAATTGCTAATACATCTTTTGATGACTGGGTCATACGTTGTTGAAATTTGGGTTAAAAAATAGCAGCCACCTGAGTGGCTGCTAAAAATACATAAAATAATCAAATACTAGTGTCCTGCAGAAACTTGTTCGTCAACATCAAGCCCTTGTTTTTTAAGAACTAACCTGGTCTGAATTGCATGCCATGCGAGATATGCAAAACAAGCCATAGGTACGATATAGGATAGTTGAGTGAACTTATGTGTAGTAATGTCTGAAGCAATATCAAGATCGATTATTGAACCTTGTGTAGGTGGAATGATGGCGCCTCCAAGAATCATCATGATGAGAAAAGCAGCACCCTGACTGGTATATTTGCCAATACCATTTACTGCCAATGCAAAAATACAAGGCCACATAACACCGCAGCACAAGCCAGTACTAATTATAGCATAATTTGCAATCATACCAGTCGTCAATAATGAGATTCCCATCGCAATGGTTCCCAAGACAGTTACCGTTAGCAATAGCTTTACAGGTTTTTCCTCAGCGTATAAAAATGCAATAACTGCAATACCAATAGCAACAGGGTAAACCATAAAGTCCTTTACATCATTACCCTTAATTATGTTTACAAGTAGAATTACTCCGAAAGCAAAATAAGGAACCACAACAACCAACACTTTCTTTAGGGTTTTTGAAAGGTTAAACACACTAATGGCACCTGTCCATCTGCCAATCATCATGGATCCCCAATAAAGTGAAATCAGGTGTGATATATGCGCATCATCGTATCCGCCAAATGCTTGTTTTTTAAGCAATGCTCCAAAATTATTATCAATAGTCACTTCAACACCAACATAAATGAAGATTGCAATCATGCCCAACATTAGTTGAGGGTAGGCCATTGCTCCCCAGCCTTCTGGACTTTTTTTGGCTGCAAGCATTGAAATAAACAGACTAATTAATATTAATACCAACGATGATATGATAATAATGCTTTTGCTAATCCCTGTTGTATCTTTTACCCAATCAGCAAATAAAACAGGCAGAAATAAAACGCCAATGATTAATAGTGTATTCAACGCCTTTGGACTCTTCTCAAGTTTTTCATCAGAAGTAGTTTTTGGAAGCTTTGCATAGGCAAAAATCATTGCAGCTATGATGAATAATCCAGCTAAGAAAAAATACAATGTTTGTATATTTTCTATTGAAGCTTCCTTTGAACTTGTAACACTTCCAAAAAGAAGAAAGCTTACCACCAATGGACCGAGTAACGTTCCAAAAGAGTTTACGCTGCCTCCCATATTCAAGCGGTGGGTTCCTGTTTCTGGACTACCCAATGCAACTGCAAAGGGTTGTGCTGCAGTCTGCTGAAGTGAAAAACCCAACGCAATGATGAAAAATGAAACAAGCACCAATCCAAAAGTTACATTTTCTGATCCACTGATAAAAGCCAGTGAAACGGCACCAACAACTGAAATTAGAAGTCCATATATGATACCTTTCTTATATCCGATTTTATTTAATAAGTCAGTTCCTGTTAATGATGACAATAAATATAGAATTAGGGATCCATAAAAGTACGCTCCATAAAACGCAGAACCAATCAACTGCGACTGTATTTGATCTAATTTGAAATAAGTTTTACAAAAGGGAATGAAAACACTGTTGGAGGCGGCAACAAATCCCCAAAAGAAGAAAACAGTTATTAAAACCCCGAATTGAGACCATTTTGTTTCTTGATTCATATGGAAGGTTATTTTATTTGTGTTGAAAATAAATAGATTTATCAAACTTTAGAATTTTTTGTTCGATAACTTATCATCATTAAAAGCATATTTATTCATAAATTGAAATTTTATTAAAGAAAATACATGGAAATAGTTCATATAAGTGCCGAATGTTATCCTGTAGCCAAGGCAGGTGGCCTAGCAGATGTTGTAGGAGCATTACCAAGGTTTCAAAAGGAATTAGGGCATGTTACAAAGGTTATTATGCCCATGTATAGAACAGATTTCCTATATAAAAATGAGTGGCAAGTTGTTCACAAAGCCAGCGCAAGCCTTGGTCATAGCTGGTTCGACTTCACAGTTATAAAAGAAGTTTCAAATAAACTTGATTTTGAATTATACCTGCTTGATATAAATGGGTTACTAGACCGGGAAAAAATATATGGATATGATGATGACACGGAGCGTTTCTGCGCCTTTCAAATAGCCGTTCTCAGTTGGATGAACACATGGAATTTATTGCCGAATGTAATTCATGTACATGATCACCACACAGCATTGATTCCTTTTATGGTAAAGTATTGTTATGGTTTCGGTCGGCTTTCTGGTATTCCAACTGTGTTAACCATTCACAATGCGGAGTACCAGGGCAGCTTTGGTTGGAATAAAACCAATTATATTCCTCAGTGGGATAGCTGGAAACGTGGTATGTTGGAATGGAATGGCAATATTAATCCCCTTGCTTCCGGTGTTAAATGTGCATGGAAAGTAACTACGGTAAGTAATACCTATTTAAATGAAATGAGGTTCAAGAGTAATGGAATGGAGCCTGTATTTGAATATGAAAAAGGTAAATGCAGTGGCATAATAAATGGTATTGACTATGGAGTTTGGGATCCTGAAAATGACAAATATCTTAATGATCACTATAATGTTCATTCTATAGAACGTGGTAAAGGGAAATCTAAAAAAATCCTCTGTGAAACTTTTGGGTTGTCATATGATAAGCCACTTTTTGTATTTATAGGGAGACTCGTTGGAGAGAAGGCAGCAGACTTGCTTCCACAGGTTATAAATGATTGTTTTCGTTTCATCGGAAGAAAAATGAATTTTTTAATTCTTGGCAGTGGCAATAGTAACATTGAAGCCAAGTTGATAGATTTGAAGAAAATCAGTCAAGGTGATTATAATGTTTACGTAGGTTACAATGAGAAACTTAGTCACCTGATGTATGCAGGTGCAGATTTCCTTTTAATGCCATCCAGGGTTGAACCATGTGGACTGAATCAGATGTATGCGATGCGATATGGTACAATACCGCTAGTAAGAAGGACCGGTGGACTAATTGATACGGTTATTGATATTGGAAATCAGGATGGGTATGGTATCACTTTCAATGAAGCAAGTGTAGGTGATATTTCCAATGCAATATATCGGGCACTGGATTTATATAGTCAAAAAGACCTTTTTCGCATTTTACAAAAAAAAGCAATGTCTTTAGATTTCAGCTGGCATAATAGTGCAAAACAATATCTTGATCTTTACCAAAATTTGCAGTAAATTGATGCGAATAAAAATACAATGAATAAAAACGTAATTGCAGTGATACTTGGGGGAGGTGCTGGGACAAGGTTGTCGCCTCTAACTTCAACTAGAAGTAAACCCGCAGTTCCTATTGCAGGAAAATATAGATTAGTTGACATACCAATTTCTAATTGTCTTCATTCTAATATCGGAAGGATGTATGTTCTCACACAATTCAATTCTGCTTCACTTAACAAACACATAAAAAATACGTATCATTTTAGTGCTTTTAGTGCAGCGTTTGTTGATATCATAGCTGCGGAACAAACTCCTGATAATCCTGCATGGTTTCAGGGTACTGCAGATGCAGTTCGACAATCCCTAAGACATATGTCACAACAAGAATTTGACTATGTGTTAATTCTTTCAGGGGATCAATTATATCAAATGGATTTTGAAGAAATGATTGACCACCATGTTAAAATGAAGGCCAACATTACAATAGCAACTATTCCCGTTGGTGCTAATGAAGCGACTGAATTTGGTATTTTGAAAAAATCTGATGGTGATATTATTACTTCTTTTATTGAAAAACCCAATAAAGAAGTATTGCCAAGTTGGTCTAGTGATACAGGAACTGAGATGCATAAAAAAGGAAAAGATTATCTCGCCAGCATGGGTATCTATATTTTTAATCGAAAAACCCTTTATGAACTCTTGCAGGATGATTGTCTCGATGCAACTGATTTTGGTAAGGAAATCATTCCATACTCAATTGATAAATAT
>CAMBGO010000111.1 GCA_945866165.1 Chitinophaga pinensis
TATCCATTGGAGGCGTATCAACAATTTTACTTGGATTGAATATATGCTGTGGATCCCAAGCGTTTTTAACTTCTTTTAATAAAGCATAGTTTTTATCGCCAATCATTTGCCGGATGAATTCTCCACGGAGCCTGCCATCACCATGTTCACCACTCAATGATCCTTTGTATTTTTTTACAAGTGTTGCTACATCTTCGGCGATCAATCTGAATAATCGGTTACCTTCTTTTGTCTTTAAATTGATGATAGGACGCAAATGCAATTCTCCAGATCCTGCATGGGCATAGTGTACAGAATACAATCCATGCTTTGTAAGTATCTCATTAAACTCCCGAATATAGGCGGGCAAGTCTTCAACATCTACAGCAGTATCTTCAATTACTGGTACAGCCTTTTCATCTCCTGGAAGATTGCTCAACAAACCGAGTCCTGCTTTTCGCAAACTCCATATCTTTTTTGTATCAGCACCAAACAACACTGGAAAATGATAGCCGAAGTTTGCTGCCCGCATTTCAGCCTCAACTTTTGTTGTAATCTCCAATATCTCTTCTCGAGTTTCCTTAACAAATTCTATCACCAAGATGGCGCCGGGATCACCTTCAACAAAAAACCTATTCTTGCTTTGTTCGATATTTCCCTTTGTACATTCCAAAACATAATGATCCATGAGCTCACTCGCACTGGGCCTATATTTTAATCCGATGAGGTTGGCACGTAAGGATTCATCGATGCTATTAAAATGAACACATAACAATCCTGTTTCCTTTGGAGGCAAAGGAACAAGATTCAATTTAATTTCTGTGATAAATGCCAAGGTTCCTTCAGAACCTGCAATGAGTGAACAAAAATTAAATTCTTGACCACCTGCTGTGAAAGGTGCAGTTTCAATTAGCATATCAACAGCATAGCCTGTATTTCTTCGTTCAACAGTTTTCTTTGGAAATTCGTTTCTTATTTCAGTCTGCGTATCATAATTACCAAGCAGACTTCTGATTTTTTTATAAATGCTTCCCTCCAAACTATTGAGTTCGCATTTCTGATGAAATTCATCGAGTGATAAAGCGTTGAATGTTGCTTCTGACCCATCACTTAAAAAGGCTTTTACTTCAAGCAAGTGCTCCCTGGTACTTCGATATACAACAGAATTAGATCCGCATGAATTATTACCAACCATTCCTCCCATCATAGCCCTGTTGGCCGTGGAAGTCTCTGGACCAAAAAACAATCCATGTGGCTTTAGAAACATGTTCAGTTCATCCCTCACAACACCTGGCTGAACACGAACCCATTTTTCTTCTTCATTCAGTTCAATGACCTTGGTAAAATGCTTTGAAACGTCAACAATGATGCCATTCCCAACAACCTGTCCTGCCAGTGATGTACCGGCTGTTCTTGGAATCAGAGAAGTATGTTCTTCCCTTGCAAATGATATCAACCTGCTGATGTCTGATTCACTCTTTGGAATAGCAACAGCCAATGGCATTTCGCGGTATGCGGATGCATCCGTTGCATAGAGGGTACGCATTGTTTTATCAAAAAATAAATCTCCATCAAGCATCTTTGCCAGGCCTTGCAACTTTTCCTTCATCAGTAAAAAATATGAGGCACAAAGGTACCTAATATATCGCTTTGAGTAGAATGCCTACGGCAAAATATTATTATGGATTGGCAAGCAGTTGGATATCTTTTACTTCTATTATTTTTTTGTTGAAGCCATCTGTTGAAACTAATAGCATGGCAATTGCCAATTCATCCAACGTAGAAGTGTATTTTGATAAAACCAACCTGAAAAATGGATACATCCAGCCGATATATTTATAATAAGCATGAACATGCTTCATACCTTCAATGGGATGCAGGTAGCCCGGCCTGAAACAGTAGACATCCTTGAAAGAAAGGGCCATAAGATCATTTTCGGTTTTCCCTTTTACCCTTGCCCACATTGACTTTCCTTGTTCGGTTCCATCGGTACCCGATCCTGAAATATAGGAAAACACCGCCTCAGGACTTACTTTCAATAACGTATTTGCAAAATGCATGGTGAGGTCGTGGGTCAAATGAAAATATTGCTCCTCTTTCATACCTATTGAAGATACCCCCAAACAAAAGAGACAAGCATCATATCCTTTGAGATCCTCCTCTATTGATGTTAGTTCAAAAAAATCAGGAACCAATAATTCTTTTAATTTGGGATGATTCAGTCCAAGTGTTTTCCTATTGATGATAAGGACTTCTTCTACAGCAGGCTGATTGAGTGCAACATGCAATACACCTTCGCCAACCATTCCAGTGGTTCCTGTGATGATTATTTTCATGTTAAATGATTTCGAAATTCCTAAAAGAGAATAACCTTTTGCCAGTTATCTTTTCAAGTACATACATCACCCATTTTTTGAAGGTGAATCTTTTAAGTGTAACATCGATTTCAACATGCCAATTTTTCTCACTGATTCTCTTTTGCATTACTATTGGATGTGTTCCTTTGAATACTTCCATTGAATCATACTCATCATAATTGAAAACACCATCAATGCTATCAATTCTTTTTTTCATCTCCTTCCCCATCCAATTCTTACTCAAATTTCTAAGCTTATGATCCATCAACTTTGGATTTTTTACCCAACCATAATGATAGATACTTGCATCGATGAGCTTACATGGAAGTCGCTTCCCATCGATCCTGAAGCCTTGAGCGTCGCGGTAAGAAGAAATGCGTGAATCATTTCTGATGATGCGAATTTCTTTATTATACCAGCGCCTGCTATTACCATAATAATCATAGGTGCCGTAGAAATGAACATAATTGAATACCAATCCCAACACTTCTTTTTGATGCTCGTATTGTTCACAGGCTTTTCGGACGGCAGCATGGTATTGCTCATGCACCACTTCATCGCATTGAATATAAAAAGCCCAGGTACTCTCAGGTGAGATTTCTTTAAACGCCTTATCCGTTTCAATGGCCATCACTTTTCCGCCAGGCAATTTTGAAAGATCCCAATCGCTATGAACAATTTTTATTTTATCTGAATTGATACTTCGAATTAACCCTTCTGTATCATCATCACTTTTTCCAACAGCAACAATCATTTCATCAACCACAGGAAGAATGGAGCTAATGGCTTCAACAGCTGGATAATCATTGATGATTGCATTTCGAATGATTGTAAAACCGGATATTTTCATCTATGGCTATTTGAAATGATATAAAATCTAAACGAAGATATTCTGAATTCATCAAAGCGGATGCTTATCTTTAAATCAATAAATTTGAAGGCATTAGAAAACCATTTCAATGAAAAAAATTTTTACAAACCTGACTTTCTGGGTATTGCTTGCTATTACAAGTGGCGCTTTGCTAGGACATTTCTATCCTTCTATAGGGGTTGCCATGCAACCAGCAGGAACTTATTTTATCAACGTAGTGAAGATCTTCATCAACCCAATTATTTTTCTAACCATTTCATTGGGCATCAGCGGCATGAATGACCTGAAAAAAGTGGGACGTGTTGGCGGAAAAGCAATTTTGTATTTTGAAATTGTTACTACCCTTGCCTTACTGATTGGAATTCTTGTAGCGCATTTTATTCAGCCTGGAGCGGGTGTAAACACCAGCGCTGTTCAAGGTGGTGATATCAGCAAGTTTACCACGGGGGCAAAGTCATTTTCATGGTTAAAATTTTTCAAAGACAACTTGACTATACAAGTGTTGTTGTTTTCAATAGTTGCTGGAATTATTATCAGCAAGCTTAAAGCAAAAGAAAAAATTATTGAGCCACTCAAAACCATTTCAACATATGTTTTCAAAGGCCTGCATATTGTAATGCTCTTTGCCCCTATTGGTGCTTTTGGTGGCATGGCCTTTACTATTGGAAAATATGGCATCGCCACCTTGTTGCCATTGGGGAAATTGATGCTTACCGTTTATGTAACCATGATCATTTTTGTTTTCGTTGTATTGGGATTGATCATGAACTATTATAAGATCAGCATCTTTAAATTTCTCAACTACATCAAAGAAGAACTGCTGATTGTATTAGGTACCTCATCATCGGAAGCAGCACTTCCATCTCTCATGGAAAAACTGGAAAAGATGGGTTGTGCCAAGCCGGTGGTAGGATTGGTTGTTCCAGCTGGCTACTCATTCAATTTAGATGGAACCACCATCTACCTATCGATGGCAGTACTATTCCTTGCGCAGGTATTCAAAGTTGATTTAACGTTTGAGCAAGTACTTACTACAATTGGCATATTGATGATAACTTCTAAGGGAGCTGCAGGTGTTACAGGAAGCGGATTCATTGTACTTGCTTCAACCCTTAGTGCCATTAATGTAATACCAATAGAGGGACTTGCATTGTTATTGGGTGTAGATAGGTTCATGTCGGAAGCAAGGGCCATCACCAACTTCATCGGAAATGGCGTTGCAACTGTGTTTCTTTCAAACCAAGAAAAAGCTTTTGATAGAAAGCGAATGGAAGTTGCATTTTTGAAGGAAGAGTATGAGTATGAGGTGATTTAAGAGACGACAGACATCAGACGTCAGGAGTCAGAAATCAAGATTCGTGGATCGGGATTCATATCCGTCTGCGGCGGACTGAGTTTAAATCTCGTTCTAGCTAAGATTAAAATAAAGGACCTACGTTAAATCGTGGGTCCTTTGTTTGATTATAATATCCAGTTGAATTGGTATTCTAATGGTGCTTTAATGTTACGACGTTCGGCAATTCTTTTAAATCTTTCTGGAAGTGACATAAGGTAATCTCTCCCTTTTTCAGCTTCCTCATTAAGGTTGCAGATGCTATCAATCTTCCATTCTTTAATTAGAGATTCCAATATTGTTGTATAGTCGATGCTGGTATAGACTCCTAATCGTTGTGCAGCATCGCTAAAATGTGACCAAGTAGCACCAATTTTTTCGCCTTGTTGACGCATGAAATGTGCAGGCATAACTATTTTTTTACGCATCATATTCTCAAAAGCCAACATCATTTCGCTAGGATCAATTTCGAATATTTTGGTAACAAAACTTTTATATGCTTTTGCATGACGTGCCTCATCTGCTGCAATAACACCACATATTTTCGACAATTGCTCATTGCCATATTTTTTAGCTAATGTTGCTGTTCTTCTATGAGATATATTAGTAGCTAATTCTTGAAATGAAGTATATACAAAGTTTTTATAAGGGTCTCTTGCGGTTCCAATTTCCATACCATCAGCAATCAAATGTTGTGTAGTAATTTCCATTTGCTTCATATTCACCCTGCCAGACAAATAGATATATTTGTTTAATAGATCACCATGCCTATTTTCTTCTGCAGTCCACATTCTCATCCATCTGCTCCATCCTTGAGGTTCTTCTTTACTAATACCTTCTATATCTGTCAGCCAACTTTCATAAGTTGGAAGTGCTTCCTCTGTAATTACATCACCTACTAAAACAGCCATGTAGTCATAGGGTAGTTCTTTACACTGTTGTTGAATTTCTTTAATTTCTTTTGTAAAATCTGGATGGTTACTCTCTGGTAAAAAATCAGAGGGTTGCCAGTTTGTATCAATATTTTTTAAAAATTGATCAATGATTTCGTCTATTTTTTGAGCTAAAAAGTGCATTACCTCAATTCTTGATAATTTTAATTGCATATGAATATTAAGTGTATTTAATTCTGATTTTTTTATCTTGATCAATAAAGATAAGGCTATTATTTTGTGATTTTTTTACTTTTTCGAAAACTATGAGAATTCAAAAGAATACACTACTTCATGATATATATCCACAAAAAATTAAAAATATTTTTAGAGCACTGAAGGGAAATTCAATGCGAACATTAAAGAAGGAAATAAACCATGAAGAAAGTGAGAGAATTAGTTAATAAATAGAAAGAAAAATCCTAATTTCAAAAAGCAAAAAAATAGTTCTTTACCATTTTTCAGACTATTCATTTACCTGCGAGATAAAATATTTTAGGTTGTTGCATTGTGCTGACGGAAGAGAGTTGGTTTGCTGGCATTTAGAACTTGTAGCAATTATATCCCTCTTTTACCTTTTAAAAGAGGTTTATCAGCACTAAATGCCAGGAACAAAACAATTAAACAATTAGATAAAAAAAGATAGATGAACAGAAGAGAAGCAGTTAGAAGGGCCACCTATTTATTGGGAGGAGCAATTACTTTTTCAGGCTTGGGAGGTTGCGAAATGTTGAATGGTGTTTTGGGAAGTGAAAATGAACCCCAATCGATAGCATCACAGGAATCGTTGATTGCTGAAATCGCCGATACAATTATTCCTGACAATAAAGGAGTACCCGGCGCCAAAGCTGCAGGTCTTGGACCATTTATAGTGATGATGATTCAGGATTGTTATACCGCAGATATTCAAAAGCATTTTGCAGATGGTTTAATTAAAGTGGATGAAGCATCAAAGGGCAAGTATAACAAGTTATTTATTTCATTAACGCTTAAGGAACGGGAAGAGATCTTTAAATTATTCAAAGCGGAAGCTGAAGCGCAAATAACCGCCGGAGATAATCCTTCACACTTTTTTTCTCTTATTTATGAACTCACCTGCCTGGGTTATTATACTTCGGAAATTGGAGCTACAAAATCTTTAAGATATGTTCATATACCAGGCAAGTATGAAGCCTGCATTCCCTTGCAACCCGGACAAAAAGCATGGGCTACCTAATTATTGAAAGAATATTTAATAAGAAATATGAATAATAATATAAAAGCAGAGAAGCAGAATACGTATGATGCAATAGTAGTTGGTTCAGGTATCAGTGGTGGTTGGGCTGCAAAAGAATTAACAGAAAAGGGATTAAGGGTTTTGATGTTAGAGCGTGGCCGTAATGTTGAACATGTAAAAGATTATGATACTGCTCTGATGAAGCCTTGGGAATTCAAACATAGAGGAAGAGTTACACTTGAAGAACGTAGAATGCAGCCAGTACAAACCCGTGGCGGTATGTATAGTGAGTTTAATGCAAAGTTTTGGGTAAATGATATGGAATGTCCATACACTGAAGTGAAACGATTTGACTGGTATCGGGGCTATCACGTTGGTGGAAGATCCATTACCTGGGGTCGTGGTTGTTTACGGCTTAGTGAGATGGATTTTTCTGCCAATGCCAAGGATGGCTATGGGGTTGACTGGCCTATACGATACAAGGATATTTCACCCTGGTATGATTATGTAGAACGCTTTGCTGGAATTAGCGGACAAAATGAGGGACTTTCACAATTGCCTGATGGTATATTTCTTCCTCCTTTTGAAATGAATTGCGTTGAAAAGGCAGTGAAAGAGCGAATCGAAAAACATTATAGCAAAGAGCGGATGATGACCATTTATCGGATGGCGAACCTAACTGTTCCGCATAATGGCAGGGGCTCCTGTCAAAATAGAGATCTCTGTGACAGGGGTTG
>CAMBGO010000112.1 GCA_945866165.1 Chitinophaga pinensis
ATCAATGCCCCGCACAATGCTTCGCTATGCCATAGAAAGAATGGATATAAAAAAAAGAAGCGTCTTGATGCATATGAAGCCTAGCAGTAAAACTTCCATAAAATGAAACATCCCCGTTGCCAGGGATGATCACTTCAATTGTTTACTCAAGAATAATTCGTGTCACGGACGGGTTCGAACCGCCGTTGAAGGTTTTGCGGACCTCTGCCTTCCCACTCGGCCACGTGACTGTGTTTTAGTCTACCAAAATTATAGACTTTTGTTATACCCGCAAAATAAACTTTTAATTTTATCGACCCCTACCATGACGATAAATTGAACCTAGTATTAAGAAATTGTAAAGATTTATCCAAAAACAATAGTTAATTGATTGGAAGAAATTGGTTTCCATAACTTTGCACCATCTTTTCACTACGAATCCCGTGATGCACAAAAATTTACATATACAAAGAGATATTAGTTGGCTTAGCTTCAATGCACGCGTTTTACAGGAAGCTAATGACCCCACCGTTCCATTAAAAGAGCGAATAAGGTTCCTAGGAATATTCTCAAATAACCTAGACGAATTCTTTAGGGTACGTTTCGCAACGCTGAAAAGGATGGCCGAGGTGAATGGCAGCAGGAAAAAATTGAGGGCCTACATGGAAGAATCACCTAACCAGGTGCTCAATGAAATTACATTCGTTGTGCTAAAACAGCAGAGTGAGTTTAACAGGATATGGGATTTACTCCAACTAGAGCTTAAAAAGAATAAAATATTTCTCAAAAACGAAAAACAGCTTTCAAGAGAACAAAAAACGTTTGTGACTGATTTTTTTGAAAATGAAGTCCGCTCAAACATTATCCCATTAATGATTGAAAGCTTGCCTGAGCTTCCCTATTTACGCGATAAAAGTATTTACCTCGGTGTGGTGATGCAGAAAAAAAATTCAGCATACAAGCAAAAGTATGCGCTCATCGAAATTCCTTCAAAATCATTAGGGCGTTTTGTGGAATTACCAACAAACAAAAACGAAACACATATCATACTGCTAGAAGATATTATCCGTTTTAACCTGCCCTATATATTTTCGTACTTCGGATACGACAATTTCGAATCCCATATTTTCAAGGTTACTAAAGACGCGGAAATTGACCTTGACAGTGATGTGAGTACCTCTTTTGTTGAAAAAATGCAAAAGGGAATCAAAGGCAGAAGAAAAGGAAAACCAGTAAGGTTTGTATACGATAAGGAAATGAATGGAGGTTTGTTAAATTACCTAACAAAAAGATTGCACTTGGATAATAAAAGTAGTATCATTCCGGGTGGCAGAATTCATAATTTCAGGCACTTTATGGATTTCCCGAATGTATTTGGCGCATCCAAAAAGAAACTACCTGCAGTGGTGCATCCTGCTTTGAAAAAAGCAATTAGGGTAACTGATGTGATAAACAAAAAAGATGTGCTTCTGCATTTCCCTTATCATTCCTTCAATGCCATTATAGATCTTCTGAGAGAAGCT
The DNA here is from genome assembly GCA_945866165.1 of Chitinophaga pinensis. Taxonomy (GTDB): domain Bacteria; phylum Bacteroidota; class Bacteroidia; order Chitinophagales; family Chitinophagaceae; genus Pollutibacter. The sequence goes on from CAMBGO010000112.1 coordinate 1,503, forward strand.
GCCATTGATCCAGACGTAAGTTCAATCAGAATCACCGCATACCGTCTTGCATCTGAGTCTAAAATTATCAACGCTCTTATCAATGCTGCTAGAAATGGGAAGAAAGTTGAAGTGATGCTAGAACTAAAAGCACGCTTTGACGAAGAAGCAAACCTCGAATGGAAAAGCATTTTGGAAGAAGAAGGTGTGCGGGTGTTATTAGGTATCCGAAACATCAAAGTGCATGCTAAAATTTGTGTTATCAAAAAACGTACTGGTAACAAAACCATTCAATATGGTTTTGTTAGTACTGGAAACCTAAACGAAAAGACCGCTAACTTTTATGGCGACCATTGCCTGCTTACCTCCAACAGAAATATCATGGCAGATATCAATAAGATATTCTTTTATCTTGAAAATCCTGTGTTGCATTCAAACACACTTCAAGATTGCAAAACACTGTTGGTGAGCCCTATTAGCATGAGAAAAAAAATAAATGAGTTGATTGACAAGGAAATAAAAGAAGCCAAAAAAGGAAACAAGGCTTCCATCACACTCAAACTAAATTCACTAAGTGATATAAGTTTGATTGATAAGATATCAAGTGCGTCAGCCCAAGGCGTTGAAGTTAATCTTATTATAAGAGGAATCTATTCAACGAAAAAACAGCTGAAGAAAAATGAAAAAAAGATGATTGCCATCAGTATAGTTGATGAGTTCCTTGAACACGCCAGGGTGCTTTCTTTCCACAACAAGGGAGAGGCATTGGTGTATATATCTAGCGCTGACTTTATGGTTAGGAACCTCGACCACCGGATTGAAGTGGCTTGTCCCATATTTGACCTAGGTCTTAAAAAAGAATTATTGGATATATTGAATATTCAACTTCAAGACAATGTGAAAGCAAGAATTCTTGATACAGAATTAAATAACAGATACGTACCTTCGCTAGGTAAACGTAAATCACGTTCACAGATTGAAACCTACAATTACCTCATAAAAAAGCAAGCAATACCTATTCGTGAGATTAGCCGCCATTGATATCGGAACAAACGCTTGCAGGCTGCTTATTACAGAGGTTACAGTAAACCAACAAAACAAGCCAGTATTCAATAAATTGAATCTTGTGAGGGTTCCATTAAGATTGGGTTTCGATGTATTTGAATCAGGTATAATATCAAAAGAAAAAAAAGGTATGATCCTTCAAACCATGAAGGCCTATTCACATCTGATGAATGCCTACAAGGTTGAAAAATGTATTGCCGTTGCAACAAGCGCTATGCGAGACGCAAAAAACAGAGAAGAGGTAGTCAGAAATATTTTTCTTGAAACGGGAATCAGTATAAAAGTGATTAGTGGCGACTTTGAAGCTTCACTCATTTATGAAAGCCACATTGCTGAAAACCTAAATGAAAATAACAACTATCTATACATTGATGTGGGAGGAGGAAGTACTGAACTTACATTCTTTGCAAACAATGAACTGGTGTTCAAACAATCATTCAATATTGGAACCATCAGATTATTGAAAGGATTGCCTAATGATAGTATTTGGGATGAATTGAAAGATACAATCAAAGAAAAAATCAAGGGACAAAAAAATATTGTTGCAATTGGAACCGGTGGAAATATCAACAAAGTATTTTCAATGAGTAAGAAAAAAGAGGGTAAGCCTCTGGATATCGAATTATTGAAAGACTATTATAAAGAATTCTCATCCTGCACATTAGAGGAAAGAATTAGAATATACAACCTCAGAGAAGACAGGGCTGATGTGATTGTACCTGCCTTGCTAATTTACATACAGGTCATGAAATGGACCGATATAAATGAAATACTTGTTCCAAAAATTGGATTGGTAGACGGCTTGATTCAACATCTCTATGCAGAGATGGCTGGTTAACTATTTATTCACATTTTTTTCTACATTTCTTAAAGCTAAGCTAACGCTGAGATAACAATTGCTTTATAATTTGGGTAAACCTAAATCAATGAATAAAAGAAATATCGAGGTTTTAGTGTTAAGCGATATTCACCTTGGAACATACGGATGCCATGCCACAGAGCTAGTAAACTACCTCAGAAGCATTCAGCCTAAGGTGCTCATTTTAAACGGCGACATTATAGATATTTGGCAATTTAGAAAGCATTATTTTCCTGCATCACATATGCAGGTGATCAAAGAAATTTTCAGTTTAATGTCCAAGGGAACCCAGGTAATCTATATTACAGGCAACCATGATGAATCTATGAGAAGATACAGTGGTTTACATATGGGTAATTTACAATTGGCCGATAAATATGTGATGAACATTGATGGAAAAAAAACCTGGATCTTCCATGGTGACGTATTCGATGCAACAACAAAAGGCAGTGCAAAAATAATTGCGAAACTGGGTGGGCATGGGTATGACCTATTGATACTTGTTAACAGAGCAATCAATTGGCTATTACATTTGGTTGGTAGAGAGAAAATGAGCTTGAGTAAAAAAGTTAAAAATGGAGTTAAGAAAGCCGTTTCATGGATAGGTGATTTCGAACAAACCGCTGCTGAACTCGCAATAGAAAAAGACTATCAATATGTTGTTTGTGGTCATATTCATCAACCACAAATCCGTACTGTTAAAACAGACAAGGGATCTGTAATATATATGAACAGCGGAGATTGGATTGAAAATTTAACCTCACTTGAATACAACAATGGTGAATGGGAGATTTATCAGTACAATGAAAAAGAAATGGCTATCCCAAAGGCTGACATAAAAGTATTCAAAGAAGAGAATCGGATTCCAATATTAAATATCATTACGGACGAAGTGGCCGTTCTATTCAACTCATTATCTGCTATCCAAAGGTAACTTATGAAAATATTTTATGCCGTACAAGCCACAGGTAATGGCCACATAAGTCGGGCTGCAGAAATAATGCCTTTTCTTGAGAAATATGGTGATGTAGATGTTTTTTTAAGCGGAAGCAATCACTCCCTCAAAAATAAATTGCCAATTGCATATAGAAGCAAGGGACTAAGTCTTTTTTATAACTCAGACGGAGCTGTTGACTTATATAAAACAATCAGTTCAATTAAGTTCAGAAAAATTTGGAGCGAAGCCAAGTTCTTGCCAATTGAAAAATATGATTTGGTCATAAACGACTTTGAGTGTATTACATCACTCGCTTGCAAGATGAAAAAAATACCATCTGTTCACTTTGGACACCAAGCAAGTTTTCAAAGCGATAAAACGCCAAGACCAATTAAAAAGGAATTTTCTGGAGAATGGGTATTGAAAAATTATGCCAAAGGAAGTCAAACGATTGGACTTCATTTCAATTCCTATGATAAAGGAATTTATTCTCCAATTATCAAGTCAAAAATATTAGAATCCAATCCAAAAGATCTTGGGCACATAACAATTTATTTGAACCATTTCGCTGATGAAACCATCATCACTCAACTTCTTAAATTAAAGTCTCATAAGTTTGAATTGTTTTCAAACAAAATCGAAATGCCTTATACAATTGAAAATATAAAAGTGTTACCTATAAATAGTGAGATGTTCAATCAAAGTCTTATTAATTGTCATGGTATCATTACAGGTGCTGGATTTGAAACACCTGCAGAAGCATTATATCTTGGGAAAAAATTAATGGTCATTCCGCTAAAGGGGCAATATGAGCAAAAATGCAATGCTGCAGCTTTAGAAGAGTTCAATGTAATGGCAATTGACACTGTTGATGCTAGCTTCGCAACCCTTTTTGAAAAATGGATTTCAGAAAACAATCAACCAAAATTTGAGTTAAAAAATAGTACAGCAGAAATAATAGATCTTCTAATATCTCAAAGTTGTTCAATTAAAAAAATTGGAGGCGTTGAGCAAGAGGCAGATCCATTTTATTCATTGGAAGATGAAATGCCTTTTCTAAGTTTGAAAGAAGCGAATTGAGCACAATAGGCCAATACTTCTGCCAATTCCATTGATTCCCGAACCATGTGTGCGATAATCTACATTAAAAATGTTATTAAAATAGGCCTTAATTGAAAAAGCTTTCTGGTCAAATCCGCCGAAAAGATTAACCAAATTAAAACCAGGTGTTCCGCCCTGTGGAATACGGTTGTCAGCCTTGTCAGCTGCAGCGAGCCTTTGCTGAGGCGAGGCATAGTCATATAATATCCCAGCAATAAATTTACCCTTTTTAATATCAACTCCTATTCTAGCATTAAATGGTGGGATTCTTCGTAATGGTTCATTTCGTGTAACACTTTCACCGAATAGCTTTGTGGCACCTGCGTAGAAAGAGAAAAAGGAAGTTGGGGTAAACTTCACCTGTGCTTCCCATCCCCTTATAAACCCTTTTTCAATATTTATTTTTTTATATACATCATAGCCTGAAATTACTTGGTCGGTCTTGATCCTTGTGATAAGATCATATAACCTTGTATTAAATACTGAAATATCTGAACTGACTTTCTTTGAAACATATTTTATTCCTAATTCTTGATTCAATGAACGCTCTGGCTTCAAGTTGTATGCCGGTGTTTCATACCTGAAATCAACAATACCCAATGTTCCAAGGTCATCCAAATTTGGAGACCTAAAACCCTCACTTATATTAGCATAAACATAAAACGCTTCAGATAACTTATAATTTAGTCCACCTTGAAATACCAACGCCTTCGGCTTAAGTTCAATAGCTCCAAGTGTTTCATCTTTTAGTGAAGCTTTATATACATTATACCGGAGACCACCTTCAAGATTCAACCTCCCAAAATTTAAATGATTCAACGCATACGCAGCAGCATTAATAAAACGTGATGCATTAGGATAAAGTCCTCTTAAATTATTAACTAAGCCAAATGTAAGATTCTGATCTGTTCGGGTACTTTTTATTTTATCGGCATACATTTCTATACCCGTATTCATTGTCCAGAAATTCATGAACTCAACAAGCATATCCGCACCACCCGAAAATGTATTAACCTTATCCGCCTCTAAACGCAAAATAGTTGAATTGTTTTTCTGGCTAAACCTTGATTCCGCAAGCGCCTGATTAGAAATAAAGAAATCCAACTGCTTGATTCTTGAAGCATTAAATTTTTTATTAAGTTTTACATATGCAAAACCCCTTGAGATTGGATCAGATTTATTAATGGCGAAGTTTTCTAACTTGTACTTATGATATACAGGTACTGATTGTTGCTGCAAATATTGATAAGCTGCATTCAGATTCCATTGAGACCCAAGATCCAACATCATTTTCCCATCAAATGATCTTTCATCGTAACCTGATGGAGATTGAATCCCAGTTGTATCACCTCCCCTTAAGTCTCCAAATTTTTTCAAACTCCCTCCCAACATCAAAGCCATTTTTTTTCCTTCATATTTCAATTCAGGTCTTACGGTGCTTTCCATTCCCCCGTCTGTAAAGCGAAGACTTGCATTCTCACTCCAACGTTGCTTATCTGAAAATTGCAAAGCAGTAGTGTTGATATTGATTACGCCTGTCATGGCATCTGTACCATACTGAACAGAACCGGTGCCTTTCACTACATCAATTTTCTCTACAATAAATGGATCCACAAGTGTTAAATATTGGTTAGGGCCATATCGGAATATTGAATTGTTCAATCGAATACCATCTACAAGTATTAATGTTTGATTTCCAGTTAGGCCCCTAACGAACGGTGAACCTCCTGCATGATTTGTTTTTTGAATAAAGACTCCAGTAGTTCCAAATAGCGATTCAGGAACTGTTCTTGCTGACTGACGCTGGATTGATTGTTTATTCAAAACGGAAGCAGCATATGGCAGTCTGGCAATGTTAGTTGCATTTTTTGTTGCTGTTACAATCACTTCATCCAAGATCTGAAGGGTATCAGAACTGACCTGTGCATCTATTTTTTCTGGTGGAAATAAATATGTACAAATGAATAATATCT
>CAMBGO010000113.1 GCA_945866165.1 Chitinophaga pinensis
ATCGTCCATATCTTTTTCGTCAATTACCTCTGGTAATTCAAATACCGTTGGATACCCCTGTTGCTTGCCTATAAAATCAACGACTTTTTCAACTTCAGGTGTATCTACAAACACACATTGAACCCTTGTTACTTCTCCCATATAGGAAACTAGCATATCCCCTCTTCCGATCAATTGCTCAGCACCTCCTAAATCAAGTATCGTTCTGCTATCAACTTTTGACGAAACCTTGAATGCGATTCGTGCAGGAAAATTAGCCTTGATTGTACCTGTTATAATATTTACAGATGGGCGCTGCGTTGCAACAATTAGGTGAATACCTATGGCTCTTGCAAGTTGTGCAAGCCTAGCAATAGGGGTTTCAATCTCCTTTCCTGCAGTCATGATCAAGTCGGCAAATTCATCAATAACCAAAACAATAAAAGGAAGAAATTTATGCCCCTTAGTTGGGTTCAATTTTCTTTCTGAAAATTTTTCATTGTATTCTCTAATATTCCTACACCCAGCATCTTTAAGCAAATCATATCGCTCATCCATTTCAATACACAATGCATTCAATGTATTAACAACTTTTCTGGTGTCGGTAATAATTGCATCTTCTTCTCCTGGAAGTTTCGCTAGAAAATGCTTTTCAATAACACGGTAAATACTTAGTTCCACTTTCTTGGGATCCACAAGCACAAATTTCAATTGTGAAGGGTGCTTTTTGTATAGTAGTGAAACAAGAATTGCATTCAATCCAACTGACTTACCCTGACCAGTTGCACCAGCCATCAAAAGATGCGGCATGGCAGCAAGGTCTACAATGAAATTTTCATTATCGATTTTCTTACCCAATGCAATGGGAAGAGCAAAGTCATTTTTTTGAAATTTTTCTGAGGCTAACAAAGCTTTCATACCAACAATGGTCTTTTTCACATTTGGAACCTCAATGCCAATTGTTCCTTTCCCTGGTATAGGTGCAATAATCCTGATACCCAACGCAGAGAGACTCAATGCAATATCGTCTTCAAGATTCTTTATTCTTGAAATCCTTACACCAGCGGCAGGTACAATTTCATATAGTGTAACTGTTGGACCGATTGTGGCGAATATCTTCTGAATTTCAATATCATAATTTCGAAGCGTTGCCATGATTTGGTTCTTATTTGCCTCCAACTCGGACTGATCCATTAAAATCTTATCGCTAGAAAGTTGAGCAAGCAAATCCAACGAAGGATATTTATACCCTTTAAGATCTGCAATAGGATCGTACTTTGGTGAAGCCAAAACGGCTGCAGCCTTTGCTGATATTTTATCTTCTGATACTACCGGTTTTATTTCCAAATTAGGTTCACCAGAAACTGAATCATTAGCATCTACAGAACTAGCTATATCTTGATTTGGCTTCAAAGGAGTTTCAGATAATAAGCTCTGAATTTCATCCTGCTTAACAAGAACTTCATTTTCTTGTAGATTAACTATCTGTAGGGTATTCTCATTTTGTGACTTGAGTGAATTTCCCTCTGTCAAATCAATTCTTGGTTGCAGATTCTCTTCAATCACCAAACTAGGCCCAATTGATGGGCTAGTAGAATCTAAATCTGATGTATTTAAAAGCGTGTTTTCATTTTTCCAAAGAGGCCATCTAAAAACAGGATTAAATCTCCAAATGAAATAAGAGAAAAGCGATACAATGATTACTGATGCTGTTCCAAGTTTTCCAATAACAGCATTTAACCAACCGGATACAAATAAACCAAATGCACCTCCTAAATTAAAGTTAACATCACCTGCAAAAAAAGACGCACTTACGCTAATCACAACAATTCCGACCAATACATATCTCAAATTTCTCCAAATTGAAAAAACCTTTTTCCCAAATAGAAAATTAACCCCTACAACAAAAAAAAATGAACAAAAAAGAAATGAGGCAACACCAAAACCATATTCAAAAAACACAAATGCAGTATATGCTCCAAGGCTTCCAAGTTGATTACTTATTTCAAGCTCATTGGGGAAAAGTATTTTGATTCCGGTATTCCTGACCATGTCCTGGTCTTCCTTCCATGTAAACAAATATGAGGTATAGGATACAAAAAGGAAAAAACAAAACAACAATGATAATGCACCAAAAATTTTATGCGTACGCTCATCTTTAATTAATGTCTTCATTTCAACAGCCTCCGCTGTTTCCTCTTTAAGGGACTCTTGGGCCTTTTCTTTTCTTGTCGACTTCGATCTATTACCCATGTGCTAGGAATGACTTTATTTTATTGATACCAGGCAATGCAACGGATACAAATTTACACATTATTTTTGGGGCAATATATATGTTAAAAAAGAATACATTTTGTCAAGAATTTTCATTCCCTGAGTCATGGTATTTCTTTTTTGATGAAGGTATTGCAAACGTTAAAAAAAGCCACCCTACAATTAATGATGCCCCACCAAATGGCGTAACGACTGCAACAATATTAGATTTTGAAAATCCAACATGTGATAAAAAAATTCTTAAATAGATTGACCCAGAAAAAAGTATAACCCCTATCAGGAATAGGTATCCAGCAAACTTGATCTTGACATCATGATAAATTCTATATAATAAGCCAGCTAAAAACAAAGCGATAGCATGTGACATCTGGTAAGTAACCGCAGTTTGTATACTCTCAAGTTCTTGGAGTGATAAAAATTCTTTCAGCAAATGAGCTCCAAACGCACCAATTACAACCGCTAACATGGCAAGTACAGAAGCAGCTTTAAAAAAAATTTTGTGCATCGCTAACTAGTTTTAGGATTTTAGATAGGGTAACATCGTTATCATTCAAGATGATAGTTGAAAGTTCGTAAAATTTTTTACGTTCCGCCAATTTATTTTCTATAAATGCTAGCAGCTGATCATCTTCAAGTTCCTTTAATAGGGGCCTTTGATCCTTTTCATTCCTCAGCCTTGAAAAAAGAATATTTACTGAAGGATTTAACCAAACCGTAAGGCCATGACTATTCATCCATTCCATGTTGTTGTTAAAACAAGGCGTGCCTCCACCGCATCCTATGAAATGAAATCTCTCTTTTTTTGTAGAATCGGTTTTGATTTCTTTTAAATTAAGTTCAGTTGAAATTTTATGCAGTATGCTTGTTTCAAGCTCCCTGAAGTAGTCTTCACCATGCTTTTCAAAAACCTGGTTGATCGTCATGCCAGTTTGTTCTACTACTAGATTATCTAAATCAATATACTCAGAGTCAGTCTCTATAGCTAGTTGATTCCCAAGATGTGACTTACCTGCACCCATAAAGCCCAACAAGAATACAATCATGTGTAAGACGATAACTGTTTGTAAAAATTACTTAAATGCGTTGAAGCCGGTAATATCCATTCCTGTGATAAGCAAATGGATGTCATGTGTACCCTCATAAGTGATAACACTTTCCAAATTCATCATATGTCTCATCACCGGATACTCATCAGTGATACCCATTCCACCTAGAATCTGACGTGCATCCCTGCAAATATCCTGTGCCATACTGCATGAATTTCTCTTTGCCATACTGATTTGTGAAGCAGTTGCTTTACCTGCATCCATCAATACACCTAATCGCCAATTTAGTAGTTGGGCCTTGGTAATTTCAGTAATCATTTCTGCCAACTTTTTCTGTTGCAATTGAAAAGCCCCAATTGGCTTATCGAATTGCATGCGTTCTTTTGAATACCTTAATGCTGTATCATAACAATCCATAGCCAACCCCAACACTCCCCAAGCTATACCATACCTTGCCTTGGAAAGACATCCTAATGGACCTTTAAGTCCTTTTACGTTGGGTAATATATTTTCTTTGGGAACCAACACATCTTCAAAAACCAATTCACCTGTTGAAGAAGCGCGCAGGCTCCACTTTCCATGAATCTCTGGCGCAGAAAAACCCTTCATCCCTTTTTCAACAATAACTCCAACAATATCTCCAGCCTCGTCCTTTGCCCAAACAACGGCTAGATCAGCATAAGGCGCATTACTGATCCACATCTTACTGCCGTTCAGCAAAACATGGTCTCCCCGATCCTTAATATTGGTAAGCATTCCAGACGGATTGCTTCCATGATCTGCTTCTGTTAACCCAAAACAACCTAGCCATTCTCCACTAGCCAACTTGGGCAAATATTTCATTCGTTGTTCCTCGTTTCCATATTTGTAAATGGGATACATCACCAAAGACCCCTGCACACTGGCAGTGGAACGCACACCACTATCGCCTCTTTCAAGCTCCTGCATCATCAATCCATAACTAATGCTATCTAGACCGCCGCCGCCGTATTTAACAGGAATAGTAGGTCCAAAACAACCTATTGAACCCATTTCTTTAACTATTTGAATGGGAAAAGAACATTCTTGAGCAGCACGCTCAATAATTGGGGAAATAGAACGCTTAACATATTCCCTCACAGCAGAACGAATCATAAGATGTTCTTCACTCAATAATTCATCAAGATTATAATAATCCGGCGATTCAAACTGGTCTTGTCGTGCCATTGGGTTGAATTTGATTAACAAAGATAATGAAGAATGCCTTAGGTTGAATCTCATTTAACTTCAAACCAAACAGGCTTCTCGTCGTTCCATGTACCATTATAGTTGATGAATAGCTCTTCCCCTTGTTCAATATCCCTTATCGCTTTTACTTTAATTATCTGAGCATCAAAATCCATCTCATATTCACAATTGGATACGTATGAATGATTGTATATTGGAACATATCCCAATGCCATACAACAAGTGCCAGCATCTTCCTCCCACTCAAAAATATAATCATGAAGCAGTGTCTTGTCTAAAAAAATCCTATCAGCCTTGGTCATTAGTATCACAGGAGCCACTTCAAGAATTGTTTCTTTCGCAATAAAGTCTGATGTAAAAATCCCCCTACCCCTGTCAGGTGAAGGTAAAATATGAAGGTAAGGTTGAACCATAACTTAATCTTGTAAGGTGGAAAACTATGATTAATTTTGCTCAAATTCCATGCTATGAACCAGGTTGTGGAAAATATGGATTTACAGGAACAATTTGAGTACTTTCTCTTGAAGGAAAACAAGGGGGGACTACAATCCTATTTGGATAACCTAAATATTAGCGACGTTGCATTGCTGACAGAAGACAACGAGACATACGCTACTGAAATCATATCCAATCTATCAGTTCATAGGGCATCAAGCACTTTTAAGATCCTGGAATTAGGAATCCAAAAAAAAGTTATTCAGCAACTACATCCACTCAAGACTGCAGCACTATTGAATGAACTTCCTGCTGATGACCGTACTTCATTTCTTGAGGAATTAACTACTGAAGCTGTTAGGGAACTCATCAAATTACTCAATCCGGAAGAAAGAAAAATCACCCTTTCACTGCTAGGATATCCTGAAGGAAGTGTGGGCAGGCTGATGACCCCTGACTATATTGCGGTACAAGCTGATTGGACTATTGCTGAAGTATTGGAACACATACGTGAAGTTGGGCAGGAAAGTGAAACCATTGATGTTATATATGTCATCAATGATCAAGGACAATTAGTTGATGACGTAAGAATAAAAGAATTTCTTATTTCACCACCAGAAAAATTTGTGAGTGAGCTCACAGATGGAAGATATGTAGAGCTAAATGTATATGACAACCAGGAAATGGCCAACCAGGTATTCAAAATGAATAACAGGGTTGCCTTACCAGTAGTTGACAACAATAATATCCTACTTGGAATTGTCACAATCGATGACATCCTTTGGGTGGCCAATGAAGAGTTCAGTGAGGACATGCAGAAAATGGGAGGTACAGAAGCACTTGAAGAACCATACCTAGAAATTTCGCTTCTAAAACTATTTAAAAAACGAGTGGGTTGGTTGATAGTACTCTTTCTTGGTGAGATGCTCACGGCAACCGCCATGGCATCATTCGAAATTGCACTCGATAAGGCACTTGTCCTTTCCCTTTTTATACCCCTCATTATTTCTAGTGGAGGAAATACCGGTTCACAAGCATCATCACTAATCATCCAGGCACTTACAGTTGGTGAAGTTTCACTTTCAGATTGGTGGAATGTAATGAGAAGAGAAATTCTTTCAGGAATCATGCTTGGTTCAGTACTTGGTATCATTGGATTTAGCAGAGTCGTTCTTTGGTCACAAATCTTCCCAGACGTTTATGGCCCACATTTTATTTTAATTGCTTTTGTAGTTGGCATCTCACTAATTGGGGTAGTTCTATTTGGAACAATAACAGGATCGATGCTGCCAATTATATTGAAGCGATTGGGTGCAGACCCCGCTGTTTCTTCCGCACCATTTGTAGCTACATTGGTTGATGTAACGGGTGTAATCATCTACTTCAACTGTGCATATTTATTCCTCAAGGGCACCTTGCTTTAAACCTATTAAGATTGCTATGTTGTTATCGGACCGAAAACAACCTGAAGTAAATATTTGAACAAAAACTTTTAATTAATATAAAATGAAAAGGCCTTGGAACAGGGTAAACCTGCCAGTATATAGCTTAAGCTCAAAAAATGCAGATCAAGAAAACATGCACATATGTACATATGTATCATCTGTAAGCATGCAGCCAAAGAGAATGATGGTGGCAATATTTCAGGGAACAAAAACGCTCGAATTAGCTGAAATCGAAAAACACTTTGTGCTTCAATTACTTGCAGAACAACAATATAAACTGGTAAAATTACTAGGTCAATCGTCTGGTAATTCAATCAATAAAATAGAAAGACTCGAAAAAAGAAAATTGTTGAGTACATGGAAAGATTTCAAAGTGCTAAAAGAAGCATTGGCATATATGGAATTAAAAGCAATTAGCATTTCAAATGCCGGAGATCACATTGTATTCATTTGTGATGTGATAAGTTTTCACAACAACCTAGCAGGGGAACCGTTAACTTTGAACTTATTACGAGAAAAAGGAATTGTGAGGGGCTAAAAACACTATAACACACGGGTATATCATGAAAATTAAGTCGATTGAAATTGTCAAATTAACAATTCCAATGGAGCCTTTTGTAATAGCAACTGAGACTTGCTATGAAGCAAAAAATATTTACCTAAGAATATATACAGATGAAGGCATAATGGGTGTTGGAGAATGCTCGGCATTCCCCATGCTTGTTGGCGAAACACAAGAAACATGCTATGCAATTGCAAAAGATCTTGCAAAGATTTTAAAGGAAAAAAATCCTCTTCAAATTGAAGAGAGAATGGAAGAATTAAATGCCCATATCGCGTTTAATAGCACTATAAAAAGTGCATTTGATATGTGTCTGTATGATATAGGAGCAAAGAAAAAAGGGGTCCCTCTCTACGAATTCCTTG
>CAMBGO010000114.1 GCA_945866165.1 Chitinophaga pinensis
AATTCACCACAGTGTTTTTATCCAAACACTGCTAGATGAAGGGAAAATAATCATGAAAGAATCTGGGCCTTTCAAAGGGAAAAAGATAACATACCACGACTCTTGTTATCTTGGAAGAAGCAACAATATCTATGAGGCTCCAAGAAAAGTATTAGAATCTCTCGATATTGCCTTAGTTGAAATGAAACGTTGTAAATCAAATGGACTTTGCTGTGGTGCTGGAGGTGCTCAGATGTTTAAAGAGGAAGAAAAAGGAAAAACCCGTATAAACCTGGAAAGAACACAAGATGCAATCGATTCAAAAGCAGATATAATTGCTTCAGCTTGTCCCTTTTGCAATACAATGCTCAGTGATGGAATCAAGCTAAAAGAAAAAGAAAACCAACTGCAGGTATTGGATATAGCAGAATTAATAGCTCAATCACTAGATTAATATGAACTTATCCTATAAAGAATTGATTCCTAGTCATTTTTCAGATGATTCAAGGGTATGGATCTATCAATGTAATAGAATTTTTTCAATTTCTGAAGCACTTGAAATTGAAGAAAAATTAGAAGAATTTACAATCAATTGGAAATCACATCAAACACCTGTTAGAGGATTTGCCACCTTGTTTTTCGGTCAATTCATCGTTTTGATGGCCGATGAAACTGCAACAGGCGTTAGTGGTTGCAGTACAGATAGTTCAGTTAGGTTAATTAAATCTTTTGAACAAACTTATCAGGTTGGACTTTTTGAGAGGACACTACTCGCTTTTGTCATTAAGGATAAAGTTGAGCTGTTACCTTTTTCTCAGGTTAATTATGCATTTGAAAATAATTTCATAAATAGAGATACTTTGTTTTTTGATAATAATATTGAAAATAAAAACGGTCTAGTCCATAACTGGATAATACCAGTTCAAGACAGTTGGATATGGAAAAGGGTTTCTAAATCAATTGTTTAGTCATTCAAATAAGGGATTCGCGAAATGTAAATAATATATTATATAGTATTTTTTTGACATTTTAACGAAAAGCCACTTTTACTTATGCTCAACTTTTCAACAGTAATTTAAGTACAATTATTTAGTGCTTTTTTATTTTTTTTCTGCAAAGAAGTTTAACAAAAGCACAAAATGATTTCTATTTTAACGATGACAATTTGTCATATTTAGAGTTTTAATGTAATTTTACAGAATGGAATTATTTACAGATAAAACCATTGATGAAACAAGGCAAGGTGAGGCATTTTCATCAAAAGAAAACCAGGAAAATACCTTTTCACGTAAGTTTTTCATTGAAAGCTATGGCTGTGCCATGAATTTCAGTGATAGTGAGATTATTGCCTCTATCCTCAATTCTAATGGATATGGTTCAACCAAATTCGAGGAAGATGCAGATCTGATCTTTCTAAATACCTGTTCCATTAGGGAAAAAGCGGAGTTAACAATAAGAAAACGACTTACGGAGTTCAGAAAATTGAAAAAAAAGCGTCCAGGTTTACTAATTGGAGTACTTGGTTGTATGGCTGAGCGTATAAAGGGGAAGTTATTGGAAGAGGAAAAACTGGTAGATATTGTTGTTGGTCCTGACGCTTATAGAACGCTTCCTCTTTTGATTAACGAAGCTGAATCAGGTACAAAGGCAGTAAACGTACTTTTAAGCAGGGATGAAACCTATGCTGACATATCCCCTATTCGATTGAATTCCAACGGAGTAAGTGCCTTTGTAAGCATTATGAGGGGCTGTAACAACATGTGTAGCTTTTGTGTGGTGCCCTTTACTAGAGGAAGGGAAAGAAGCAGGGATATTGAGTCTATCATCAATGAATGCAAGGATCTTTTCAGTCAGGGATACAAAGAGGTAACACTACTTGGTCAGAATGTAGATAGTTATAACTGGGTCGATCACGTTAATGGCACAGTAGCTGATTTTGCGATTCTGCTTGAAAAGGTGGCTCAAATCAGTCCAACCTTACGCATTAGATTCAGCACATCTCATCCCAAAGACATTACAGATAATGTGTTATTCACCATGCGTAAATATGACAATATTTGTAAATATATACACCTTCCTGTTCAAAGTGGATCTACTAGAATCTTACAATTGATGAATAGAACCTATACCCGCGAGTGGTACCTAGGTAAAGTGAAGAGAATAAAGGAAATCATGCCTGAATGTGCCATCAGTGCAGATATCATCGCAGGATTTTGTACGGAAGAAGAAAAAGATCACCAGGATACGTTAGGTATCATGAGGGAAGCTGCGTATGAATTTAGCTATATGTTCATTTATTCAGAAAGACCTGGAACATTGGCTGCCAAGCGCTATTACGACGATGTTGATATTGATACAAAAAAGAGGCGGTTGGCTGAAATAATAGAACTACAAAACAAGCTATCTTTTGAAAGTAATACAAAGGATATTGGGAAACACTCCGAAGTATTGATTGAAGGAGACTCCAAAAGAAGTGATGCGCATTGGGTAGGCCGAAATAGTCAAAATAAGGTGGTTGTATTCGAAAAAGATCCATTAAAACAGTTCAAAAAAGGAGATTACGCAATAGTCGAAATAACTGACTATACACAAGCAACCTTATTTGGAAGAATTATTCGTTAAACGTATTTATCAATTATGGATATACAAAGCATTAAGAATAGGTTTGGAATTATAGGCAACTCTCCTGCCCTTAACTATGCTATTCAAGTTGCGTCTCAGGTGGCTAATACGGATCTAACGGTTCTGATTGCAGGTGAATCTGGTGTAGGAAAAGAAGTTTTTTCTCAGATCATTCATGCATTATCTCCTAGAAAACACAATCCATTTATCGCTGTAAACTGTGGCGCTATTCCTGAGGGCACCATTGATTCAGAATTATTCGGTCATGAAAAGGGCTCTTTCACAGGTGCACTCGATTCAAGAAAAGGATATTTCGAAACAGTTAATGGAGGCACGCTTTTCATGGATGAAATAGGCGAAACGCCATTGGGTACACAAGCCAGGTTGCTTAGGGTATTGGAAAATGCCGAATTCATAAGGGTTGGATCCTCTAAGGTGCAAAAAACAGATGTAAGAGTTATTGCTGCAACGAACAAAGATCTTTTGTATGCCACACAAAACAATAAATTTAGGGAAGACCTTTTTTATCGCTTGAATACAGTTCCAATAAGGGTGCCATCACTGAGGGAAAGGAAAGAAGATATCATTTTACTTTTTAGAAAATTCGCAGTTGACTTTGCTGAAAAATATAGAACCAGTCCCATACAACTTGATGAAGATGCAAAAGAAATGCTGATTAACTACCCTTGGCCAGGCAATGTTCGTGAATTAAAAAATATTGCTGAACAAATTTCAGTATTAGCCGATAATAAAATTATTTCAATAAAAGACATTGAACGATTTTTACCAAAGGCAAGTGAAAATAAATTACCGATGGTAATTGGAAAATCAGGCAATGCTGAATTCATGAATGAACGAGACATCCTTTATAAATTGTTTTTCGACATGAAAAAGGATGTAACAGAACTAAAGAAGATGTTTTTTGAAATTCTTCAAAATCCATCGACCATCAGCTCTGTTTCAAATGCTGTGCAGGATTCATTCTTACATGATCTGCCACTAGGAAAAAATCAAACTGAAATAGTAGACTCTTCTGTGATACCCTCTCAATCTCAACCCATCATTTTGAACGAACACCGTGATATTCAACATCCTATTGTTGTGGAGGAATCCTTGAATATCATGGACATGGAAAAAGAATTGATCGAAAAAGCCCTAAAAAAGCACAAAGGAAAAAGAAAAGATGCCTCCTCAGATCTTGGAATTAGTGAAAGAACCTTATATAGAAAATTAAAAGAATATGATATTGAAGATCTATAATAAACCATCTTATATACTTGGAATAATTCTATTTGCAATTATATCTATACAGGGAACGTGTAGGTTTTCGATGAAAGACGTTTCAATTCCGGCAGACATTAAAACTGTAAAGGTTTCTTATATAGAAAACCAAGCCAGGTATATAAACCCACAGCTTAGTCCAAAGCTTTCAGAAAAGCTGAGACAAAAAATAGTAAATCAAACAAGGCTATCCCAAATCAATGGTGAAGCTGATTATGAAATCAGCGGATACATAAGCGATTATTCTGTTAGTACTTCAGGTATCTCAGATAGGCAAGTTGCAAGTAATAACCTGAATGTCACCGTGCATTTAATTTTCAAAAACAGAAAAGATGAGAAAAAGAACTTTGAGGCAGATTTAACCAGAAACTTTCCTTTTTCTGCAACAAAGAGTCTGTCTCAAGCAGAATCAGAGCTAACTGAACAAGTTATTACGAGCTTGACCGATGAGATCTTCAATAGAATTTTTTCTAACTGGTAAACTCCCTATATTAGCCCCATGATTAGAAATACTGATTCACTTATAAAGGAGTTTTTTTATAAAACCAACCTTGCAGAAGTGACTAGTGATGAATTGGTTAAAATAAAGGAGGATCATCCTTATGCATCTGTCTTTAGCTACTTATACTCTCTAAAACTAAAAGAACAGAATACACATCAGTTTAATAAGGAGTTTTCACACACAAAATTATTTTTCAATAACTATAAATGGTTACATTTTCTATTGTTTGGGGAAGGAGAAATTGAAGTGATAAAAGGTATTCCTAGGGAACCAATCGTTAAAGTAGAGTTACCGAGCGAAGTACTAGAGCAAATAGAAACCAAAACAGAAATTGAGGTTATCATACCATTAGAAAAGGAGTTAAATTCTACAGAGGATGAAACTGTTGTTGTTTCTCATCAAGAAATTCCTGTCGAAATGGCCTTTGAGCCCTATCATACGGTTGATTATTTTGCTTCCCAAGGTATAAAAATAGGACAGATTGATTCTGCTGATAAACTAGGTCAAAAAGTAAAAAGCTTTACAGCTTGGCTAAAAACAATGAAAAAAATTCAAGGTGAAGAAGACCAAAATGTTACCGTGAGTCAGGATTTAACAAGCCAGGTTTTCGAGAATGAAAAAGTTGAAAACATGGTAATTACAGAGTCAATGGCTGAAATTTACCAAAAGCAAGGCCTGAATGATAAAGCCATCGAAGTTTACAATAAATTAAGTTTGCAAAATCCTCATAATAGCCATATTTTTGCAGACCGAATTAAAGCCTTAAAAGAGAATAGACCATGATTACCATTTTTTTGATATTCATTATTTTATCATCTGTGTTATTAGCTGCAATCGTATTGATCCAAAATCCAAAAGGTGGCGGTCTTTCAGGCAGCATTGCCGGAATCAGCAACCAATTTATGGGCGTAAAGCAGACTACAGATGTACTTGAAAAAGGAACCTGGATTCTTTCTGGTGTCTTGATAACACTTTGTATCGTTTCAACACTTGTGATTTCCACCACCAAAACAACTGGAAATGATGCACTCAAAGGTATCCCAACGAATACTCCAGCTACCCAACAACAAGCTTTACCAGTACAACCATCTACATTAGATACCAACCCGAAGTAATTTCACAATTTTATATCTGAAACCCTGCTTTAATTTAGCGGGGTTTCTTTATTTTAGGATATGGTAACGACTCCCCCAAAAAAAGCTGCTAAGAAAAGAACGAACTATTGGGGTTCAATCATGCTCGTTCTGCTTTCATTTTTGTTTGCAATTTTCTTTTATGTTATTTTTTTACGCCCTGCAACAAAATTCAAAACTGATGAAATAACAATTCTCATCCCTACTGCTAAGGCGAATAAAGCATACCTAAAGCCCATTATCAAAGAAAATATTCACTCAGTACATTTTACAACCTTTCTTGCATTAGCTGAATGGTTTGGATATTGGGATAAAATCAAGCCTGGAAAGTATTTAATAGAAAAGGGAACGAGTGTATTCGGCGTTTTTAGAAAACTTTATAATGGCAGACAAACACCTATCAAAATTGTACTCAATAAATTTAGAACTAAAAAAGACCTCTCTTTATACATAGGAGGAAAGCTTGAATGCAGTACAAATGATATTTATAAATTTATTAATTCAGAAGACTCACTTAAGACACTTGGCATTGGAAATTATGAATTTATTTCAATAATTATTCCGAATACATACGAGATTTATTGGAACACTAGTCCACGTGAATTCATTGAAAGAATGCAAAATGAATCAAATGATTTTTGGAATAATGAAAGACTTGAAAAAGCTAAAAACCTTAATTTAAGCAAACTAGAAGTTTCAACAATTGCATCTATTGTTGAAGAAGAAACAAATGATATTAAAGAGAAACCATTGATTGCAAGTGTTTATCTAAACAGGTTGAAAAAAAACATGCCTCTTGGCGCTGATCCAACAATTAAATTTGCAGTAGCTGATTTTTCAATAAGAAGGGTAACATTGAAGCACATAAATACTTCTAAAAGTTCTCCTTTCAACACCTACAAAAATAAAGGCTTGCCTCCGGGTCCTATTTGCACTCCATCAATTGCTTCCATTGATGCAGTTTTAGATGCTGAAGAAACCACCTATCTTTTCTTTTGTGCCAAAGCAGATTTTTCCGGATCCCACAGCTTCGCATCTACTGCCGAAGAACATTTTGCAAATGCAAAAAAATATAGAAAAGCGTTAGATAGCTTGAAAATACATTAACAAATCATGATCAAGCTTAAAAGACTAATTATCAGCAGTAAACCTGTAAAATATATTACTCGTCATACTAAGAGAATTACTTTACCAGGATTTGAAGGACTCCCCCTCTATGATGTAATTCATTTTTTCATAAAACAAACACAGGAAATAGGCTTAAATGAACGAGCAGCATCAATAGCATTTAATTTCCTCATGGCAGTTCCCCCTTTCTTTATTTTTATTTTTACATTATTGTCCAATTTACCTAAATCACTTACCCTGTATGAAGAAGTGTTGATCATTGTTAAAACCATTACTCCAGATAAGGCTACATTTAATATAATTAAGACAATCATGGATGATTTTTTTAAAGGTGGTACTGCCCTACTTTCATCAGGAATCTTACTAGCATTATACTTTTCATCTAATGCTACGATAACCATCATGCACACCTTTAGAAAAAGCATGCTTCATATTGATGTTGAGAAAAGGAATTTCATTCAAATCAGGTGGACTGCCATCAAGCTTACGCTCTTGATAGTTTTACTTGTATTTGCTACTTTATTTATTATGTTTACCCAGTCAATTGTAATGAATTGGGTTATTAATTTACTTAACATAAAAGCTAAATTAACAGGTATCCTGATTCAGTCTTTTCAAATTCTAATTATATTTATGGTTATCTATT